>NZ_JBFAKG010000012.1:99726-150016 GCF_040655595.1 Saccharopolyspora sp. NPDC050389 | reverse complement strand
ACGCTGAATCCCGACAACGACGACACCACCAGCTACGTCACCGCCCTCACCCGCGCGCACACCACCGGACTCAGCCCCAACTGGGCCACGCTCCTGCCACCGGCGCGAATGCTCGACCTGCCGACCTATGCCTTCCAGCGCCAGCGCTTCTGGCTCAACCCGCCGACGACCGAACGACCTGAGCAACTCGGCATGGCCACCACCGGGCACCCCTTCCTCATCGCCCGGATCACCACGCCCCACACCGGCGAAACCGTCCTCACCGGGCGGATTTCGCTCGACGCCCATCCCTGGCTCGCCGATCACACCGTCCAGAACACCGTCCTGCTCCCCGGCACCGCCTTCCTCGACATGGCGCTCCACGCCGCCGCTCAGGTCGGATGCCGGCTCGCCGACCTGAGCATCCACTCGCCGCTCGCGCTGCCCGACCACGGACACGTCGCGCTGCACATGGCCATCACCGCCGACGGCGACACCGGCCAGCGGACGTTCACCCTCTACTGCCGGTCGCAGGACGTCTCGGCGGACGAGGTTCATCCCGAGGAGTTCTGGACGCGCCACGCCACCGGCACCCTCGTGCCGAATGACGTTCCGCATGCCGTCGTGGACGACGTGTTCGCGGTGTGGCCGCCGGAAGGCGCGATTCCCGTTGCGACAGCGGATCTCTACGACCGGCTGACCGACCTCGGCTTCGACTACGGCCCGGCCTTCCGCGGGCTCCACGCCGCCTGGGAACGCGACGGCGAGGTCTTCGCCGAGATCGACCTTCCGGAGCAGCACGCCGCCCCGGAATGGGCAGTGCACCCGGCGCTGTTCGACGGGGTCCTGCACACCACGTTCCTGCTCGACTGGAGCGGCGACGAGGACGACCGGATCCGGCTGCCGTTCTCGTGGGCGGACGTCCGGCTGCGCGGACGGTGCCCGTCGCGGCTGCGCGTGCGGACATCGCGCACCGGCGCCGATACGGTGCGGATCATCGCCTCGGACGATTCCGGGAATCCCGTGGTGGAGGTCGAGTCGCTGACCCTGCGGCCGCTGGCCGGCGCTCCGCGACGTTCCGATTCCGGGCGCCTGTTCGAGCTCGACTGGCTGCCGATCACCGACGACCGGGCGGCCGATCTCGACACCGATGTCGTGCTGCTCGACTACCGGACCGCCGGGGCCGACGCGAACGAGGACATCCCGGCGCTGGTCGGGCGGCTGGCCGACGAGTTGCTGACCTGCGTGCAGAACTGGCTGCGCGAGGACGAAACGTCCGGCGAGCTGCTGGTATTGCTCACCGATCAGGCGGTCGCCGTCGGCGCCGAGGAGACCCCGGATCTGGCGACCGCGCCGTTGTGGGGGCTGCTGCGGTCCGCCCAGTCCGAGCATCCGGGCCGGATCCTGCTGGTGGACGTCGATTCCGAGGCCGACGCCGACACCGTCGAGCGGCTGATCGCCACGGCCGTGAGCCACGACGAGCCGCAGCTCGCCGCGCGAGGCGACGCGGTGTTCGTGCCGCGGTTGACGGCCTCGGCACCGGCGACCGGCGCGGTGCAGCTCTCCGGCGGGACCGTGCTCATCACCGGCGGCACCGGCGTCCTCGGCAGCGCCCTGGCCCGGCACCTCGCCGCGCAACACCCCGACTGCCACCTCCTCCTGGCCAGCCGTCATGGACCGGCCGCGCCCAACGCCGAGAACCTCCGCGACGAGCTCGGCGCTGCTGTCACCATCACCGCCTGCGACACCACCGACCCGCACCAGCTCTCCGAGCTGATCGGGAGCATCCCGGCCGAGCGCCCGTTGACCGGCGTCGTCCACACCGCAGGCGTGCTCGATGACAGCCCCATCCACGCACTCACCCCCGAACAGCTCGCCACCGTCCTCAAATCCAAAGTGGACTCCGCCTGGAACCTCCACCGCGCCACGCAGCACCACGACCTGGCCTTCTTCGTCCTCTACTCCTCGATCGCAGGTATCTTCGGCAACGCAGGGCAAGCCAACTACGCCGCCGCCAACACCTTCCTCGACGCACTCGCCCGGCATCGCCATGCCAACGGTCAACCCGCCCAGGCCCTCGCCTGGGGCCCCTGGAGCACCGACAGCGGCATGACGAGCGGCTTGGACCGGGGCGAGGTCGAGCGCCTCACTCGCGCCGGGGTCATGCCGTTGGCGGAGGCCGATGGTCTCGCGCTGTTCGACAGCGCTCTGCGCTCTGCCCGGCCGAATCCGGTGCCGCTGGATCTGGACCGCGCGGCGCTCAGGCGCTACTCGCGCTCGGCTTCCCTCCCGCCGCTGCTGAGCGAGCTGGTGCCCCGGCGCGATCGCGCCGCGTCCGGGCAATCCGGTGCTCTCGTCCAGCAGCTCGCGGACATGACGGATCGGCAGCGGCACAAGGCCCTGCTGGATCTCGTCCGGGCTCAGGCGGCGGCGGTGCTCGGTCATGCCGGTGCGGCGGCAATTCCCGCCGCCGGCCCGTTCCTGGACCTCGGCTTCGACTCCCTCACCTCGGTCGAACTCCGCAACCGGATCGCCACCGCCGCCGGCCTGCAACTCCCCACCACCCTCGCCTTCGACCACCCCACACCCGAAGCACTCGCCAACTACCTCGACGACCAGCTCCTACCTCGGACACACCAGGTCACCACCGCGCCGGCTCGCACGTCGACCACGGACGAACCCATCGCCATCGTCGGCATGGCGTGCCGCCTGCCCGGTGACGTGCACTCACCGGACGAGCTGTGGAAGCTGGTCGCATCCGGCACCGACGCCATCACCGGCTTCCCCACCAACCGCGGCTGGAACCTCACCACCCTCTTCGACCCCGACCCCGACAACCCCGGTACCAGCTACACCGACCACGGCGGATTCCTCCACGAGGCCGACCAATTCGACCCCGCTCCCTTCAACATCAGCCCCCGCGAGGCCGCGACGATCGACCCGCAACAACGACTGCTGCTCGAAACGTCGTGGGAAGCACTCGAACACGCGGGCATCAATCCGCAGGCCCTCCGCACCACCAGCACCGGCGTGTTCACCGGGATCATGTACCAGGACTACGGGGCCCGGCTGGTCCACCACATCCCGCCGGAGTTCGAGGGCTACGTGGGCAACGGCAGCGCGGGCAGCATCGCCTCCGGCCGCATCGCCTACACCTTCGGGCTGCAGGGCCCCGCCATCACCGTCGACACCGCCTGCTCGTCGTCCCTCGTCACCATCCACCTGGCCTGCCAGTCCCTCCGCTCCGGCGAATCGACGCTCGCCCTGGCCGGCGGGGCCACGGTCATGTCCACGCCAACGGTTTTCGTGGAGTTCAGCCGCCAGCGCGGGCTTGCGCAGGACGGCCGCTGCAAGTCGTTCGCCGCGGCGGCGGACGGCACCAGCTGGGCCGAAGGCGCCGGTGTGGTGGTGCTGGAGCGGCTTTCCGACGCCCGGCGAAACGGTCACCGCGTGCTGGCGGTGGTGCGCGGTAGTGCGGTGAACCAGGACGGCGCCAGCAACGGCTTGACCGCTCCCAACGGGCCATCGCAGGAGCGCGTGATCCGGCAGGCGTTGGCCAACGCCGGGCTCCGCCCGGCCGATGTCGACGTGGTCGAAGCACACGGCACCGGGACGTCGTTGGGCGATCCCGTCGAGGCGCAGGCGTTGCTGGCCACCTACGGCCGGCACCACACCGCCGAGAAGCCCTTGTGGCTGGGATCGTTGAAGTCCAACATCGGCCACAGCCAAGCCGCCGCGGGCGTCGCGGGCGTCATCAAGATGATTCAGGCCCTCCACCACGAAGAACTGCCCGCCACGCTGCACGCCGAGGAACCGTCACCGCACGTCGACTGGAGCAGCGGCAGCGTCGCACTGCTGACCGAGGCACAGCCGTGGCCCGAAGGCGACAGGCCGCGTCGCGCCGCCGTGTCCTCCTTCGGCGTCTCCGGCACCAACGCCCACCTCATCATCGAGCAACCACCCCAGGGCACCAAGTCCACAAAGGACGAGGCATCGCTTCCTGTCCCGTGGATGGTCGCCGCGCAGAGCCCCGAGGCCCTCCAGGAACATGCGGCTCGGCTGCTCACCCACCTTCGGAACGACTCCGACTGGACACCGCTGGAGGTCGGCTCGTCGCTGAGCTCGCGGGCGAACTTCGACTGCCGGGCCGCGGTCCTGGGAAGCGACCGCGAGGAACTGCTGGCCGGGCTGGAAACCATCGCCCGCGCCGGGGAAGGCCCCGGTGTGGTGCGCGGTATCGCGGTGGGCGATCCGAGTGCCGCGATGTTGTTGTCGGGCCAGGGAAGTCAGCGGCCCGGCATGGGCCGGGGGCTGTACGCGGCGTTCCCGGTGTTCGCGCAGGCCTGGGACGAGGCGTGCGCGCACCTGGACCCGCTGCTGGGGCTGGACCGGTCGCTGTCCGAGATCGTGTTCCACGGCCGGGCCGAAGAGGTCGAGCAGACGCTCGTCGCGCAGCCCGCGTTGTTCGTGCTGCAAGTAGCGCTGTTCCGGCTGCTGGCACACCACGGCATCGCCCCGGACCACCTCATCGGCCATTCCGTCGGTGAGCTGACCGCCGCCCACCTGGCCGGAGTGTTCTCCCTGCCGGATGCCGCCGTGCTGCTGGCCGGGCGGGCCCGGCTGATGCACACCCTGCCCGACACCGGTGTGATGGCCGGAATCCAAGCCGGCGAGGACGAGCTCACCGAGGCTCATCCCGAACTCCTCGACCCGCGCAGCGGTGTCTCCGTCGCCGCGATCAACGCACCTCGGTCCACCGTCATCTCCGGCGACCCCGACCCGGTGCGGGCCATCGCCGACCACTGGCGGGGCCAGGGCCGCACTGTCCGGGAACTGCACACCAGTCGGGCGTTCCACTCCGCTCACTGCGATCCGCTGGTCGACGAGTTGGAGCAGATCGCCGACCGGCTGACCTACCACCAGCCGAAGATCCCGATCATCTCCACCGTTACCGGAACCCCCACCGGCGACATCACCACCCCGGCCTACTGGGCCCGGCAGATCCGCCAGCCGGTCCGATTCCACCCCGCGCTCACCTGGCTGCACGAAAACCACACCGTCACCCACCACCTCGAACTCGGGCCCGACACCACGCTCACCACCCTCGCCCGATCCACTCACGACACGCCCGCACACCCCACGCTGAAGGCCGGCACCGACGACACCACCGCCTACCTCTCCGCCCTCACCCACGCCCACACCACTGGACTCAGCCCGCACTGGGCGGAGCTCCTGCCACGAGGTCGTGTTCTCGACCTGCCCACCTACGCCTTCCAGCGCCAGCGCTTCTGGCTGGAAGCGCCGCCTGGTGCCGTGCCGGAGCACCTGGGCATGACCACCGGCGCGCACCCGCTGCTCCCGGCCCGGGTCGAGTCACCGGACACCGACGAGACCGTCTTCACCGGGCGGATCTCGCTCGACACCCATCCCTGGCTCGCCGACCACGCCGTTCAAGACACCGTCCTGCTGCCCGGCACGGCCTTCCTCGACATGGCCGTCCACGCCGCCGCGGAACTGGACCTGGAGCTCGAAGACCTCACCGTCCACAATGCACTACCGCTCCCCCGGCACGACCACGTCACGCTGCGCCTGACCGTCAAACCGGATGGCGACACCGGTCGTTGCGCGCTGAACGTGTTCTCGCGCCGCGACGACGGGCCGTGGGCCAATCACGCGACCGGAACCCTCGGGTCGATCGGCCCGGCAAGCCCGGAACCGGATCTCACGAGCTGGCCGCCGGCGGAGGCGGAGCCGATCGACGTCGGCGACCTCTACGACCGCCTCGCCGACCTCGGCTTCGACTACGGCCCCGCATTCCAGGGCCTCCACGCCGCTTGGCGGCAAGGTGACGACCTCTACTCCGAAGTCGCACTCCCGGAAGATCACGGCACGGGCGCGTGGGGAATCCACCCGGCGCTGCTGGACGCGGCCCTGCACACCGCGTTCCTCGCCGCGGAAGGCGGACGCGCGCTGCCCTTCTCCTGGAGCGGCGTCCGCTTCCACCGCGCAAGCGCCCCGCGGCTGCGCGTGCACCTGCGTCGCACCGGTTCCGAAAGCCTGCGCGTCGACCTCGCCGACGAAACCGGGCAGCCTGTCGCCTCTATCGAATCGCTGACCCTGCGGCAGTTGACGACGCCGGTCGATCCCGACCGGCAGGGCAGCCTGTTCCAGCTCGCCTGGTCCGCCCGCACGTGGAACATCACCGGCGCGGCCCAGCGATGCACGTTCCACCGTCCTGGCGACGCGCTGGCCGTGGACTCTGAGGTCGTCGTCCTGGACTTCCGGTCGGCCGACGACGATCTGCCCGACGCGGCAACGCGATTGACCCGGGAGGCGCTCGCCCAGGTGCAATCCTGGCTCGACCGGGACTCCTCCACCCGCCTCGCGCTGCTCACCGCGGGTGCCGTGGCCGTGCGCCCGGGCGACGTCCCCGATCCGGCCACGGCGGCCGTGTGGGGCCTCTTGCGCCCGGCGCAGAACGAACATCCCGGCCGCATCCTCCTGATCGACGTGGATGCCGCGACGGAGAACGAGGCCGTCGAGCAGGCGATCGCCGACGCGCTGCACCACGACGAGCCGCAGATCGCGGTCCGCGACGGTGCGACGTTCGTTCCGCGTTTGCGGCCCGCGCCGGAGCCCGGCGAGGCGGCCTCGCCGGACCCGAACGGCACGATCCTCATCACCGGCGGCACGGGCGCCCTCGGCAGCGCCGTGGCCCGGCACCTGGCCGCCCGGCACACCGGCCGCCTGCTCCTCGTCAGCAGGCAGGGGCCTGCCGCCCCGGGAGCCGAGGCGCTGGGCCGCGAGCTGGGCGCGTCGGTCGACATCGTGGCCTGCGATGTCACCGATCCCGAGGCCGTGGACCGGCTCCTGGACGGCATTCCCGCCGATGAGCCGCTGACCGGTGTCATCCACACCGCGGGCATGCTCAATGACGCGCCCGTCCACGCCCTGCGCGACGAGCAGTTGACCGCGGTGCTGCGGCCCAAGGTCGACGCCGCGTGGAACCTGCACCGGGCCACGCTCGACCACGACCTCGCTCTCTTCGTGCTGTTCTCCTCGGCTGGCGCCGTGCTCGGCAACCCGGGGCAGGCGAACTACGCCGCCGCCAACACTTTCCTCGACGCGCTCGCCGAGTACCGGCGGGCCCACGGCCTGCCGGCGCAGTCCCTCGCGTGGGGCGCGTGGGCCACGGCGGACGGCATGACGGGTCAGCTCGACCAAGCCGCAGCAGATCGCGCGTCCCGGGCAGGCCTGCGAGCGTTCGACCCCGCTGAGGGCCTTCGCCTGTTCGACGACGCGTGCCGCACGCCGCTGCCCTACCTCGTGCCGCTCGGGCTGGACATGACGAGCCTGCGCGCCCACGCCCGCTCCCACGGCGTTCCACCGCTGCTGCAGGAGCTGGTTCCGCAGCGGCGCCGGAAGCCGGATGCGCGCATCCACCGGCTGGCGAACCTGCCGGAGCAGGAACGGGCACGGGCGGTGCTGGATCTCGTGCGCGGCCAGGCCGCCGCCGTGCTCGGCCACGGCGGGAGCCAGGACATCCCCGGCGACAAGCAGTTCCTGGAGTTGGGCTTCGACTCGCTCACCGCCGTCGAACTGCGCAGCCGGCTCATGGCCGCCACCGGGCTGAGCCTGCCGACCACCGTCGTCTTCGACCATCCGACTCCCGCCCGGCTGGCCGAGCACATCCGGGGATTCCTGACGAACGCCGGCACCCGGCGCAGCGTCGTCGCGTCCCGGAGCTCCGATGCCGAACCGGTGGCGATCGTCGGCATGGCGTGCCGGCTCCCCGGCAACGTGCACTCGCCGGACGAGCTGTGGGAGTTGGTGAGCTCCGGCACCGACGCCATCACCGGATTCCCCGCCGACCGCGGCTGGAACCTGGACGACCTCTTCGACCCGGACCCGGGCGCAACCGGCAAGTCGTACGCCCGGCACGGCGGGTTCCTGGACAACCCGGCGGCTTTCGACGCCGCGTTCTTCGGAATCAGCCCACGAGAAGCGCTGGCCATGGACCCGCAGCAGCGCCTGCTGCTGGAAACCACCTGGGAAGCGCTCGAACACGCCGGCATCGACCCCGAGACGCTGCGAGGCAGCAGCGCCGGCGTGTTCATGGGCATGATGTACCAGGACTACGCCACCCGGCTGGCCGGTAGTTCGCTCGGGGAGCTGGAAGGTTTCCTCGGCAACGGCAGTGCGGGCAGCGTCGCGTCCGGCCGCCTTTCTTACACCTTCGGGCTGGAAGGCCCGGCGGTCACCGTGGACACCGCGTGCTCGTCGTCGCTGGTAGCGATGCACCTGGCGTGCCAGTCGTTGCGGTTCGGGGAATCCACACTCGCCCTAGCAGGCGGCGTGACCGTCATGGCATCACCCGGCATCTTCATCGAATTCAGCCGCCAACGCGGACTCGCACAAGACGGCCGCTGCAAAGCATTCTCCGCCAACGCAGACGGCACCGGCTGGGCCGAAGGCGTCGGCATCATCGTGCTGGAACGCCTCTCCGACGCCGAACGCAACGGACATCACGTCCTAGCCGTCATCCGCGGCAGCGCGGTCAACCAGGACGGCGCCAGCAATGGACTCACCGCACCCAACGGGCCCTCACAGGAGCGCGTGATCCACCAGGCACTCGCGAATGCGGGGCTCACGCCATCCGATGTCGACGTCGTCGAAGCACACGGCACCGGAACCTCGCTCGGCGACCCGATCGAAGCCCAAGCACTCCTGGCCACCTACGGCCGGCACCACACCACCGAACGTCCCCTGTGGCTCGGATCGCTGAAATCCAACATCGGCCACACCCAAGCCGCCGCAGGCGTCGCCGGCGTCATCAAAATGGTCCAGGCCCTCCACCACGACGAACTGCCCGCAACGCTGCACGCCGACGAGCCCTCGCCCCACATCGACTGGACCAGCGGCAGACTCGCGCTGCTCACCGAACCCCAGCCGTGGCCGGAAACCGGCCGCACGCGTCGCGCGGCCGTGTCCGCCTTCGGCGTCTCCGGCACCAACGCGCACCTCATCCTCGAACAGCAAGAGTCCATACAGGACACTTCGGGATCCAGCGCGCCCACGGAGATCACCGTGGCGGATCGTGCGGACGCCGGTGCCGACGTCGTTCCATGGGTGATCTCCGCCAAGACACCGAAAGCCCTTGCAGCGCAAGCAGAACGACTGCACAGCCACTTGGTGCAGGGATCCGGCTGGACACCATTGAAGGTGGCTTGGTCACTGGCCACCACACGAGCCGCGCTCGAACACCGAGCAGTAATCCTCGGGCGCAGCCGAGACGAGCTGCTGGCCGAACTGCACACCCTGGCCCGCGGTAGCGACTCGCCCCGGATCATCCAGCGCAGCGGGCCCACGACACCAGACCCGGACCGCGTGGTGATGGTCTTCCCCGGCCAAGGCGGCCAATGGCCCGGCATGGGACGCCGGCTGCTCGACACCAACGCTGTGTTCGCCGCAGCCCTGAACGAGTGCGATCAGGCGCTTTCGCGGTACCAGGACTGGTCGGTCACCGACCTGCTCCGCAACGGAGGCGCACTGGAACGGGTGGACGTAATCCAGCCCGCCTTGTTCGCCGTCATGGTGTCCCTGGCCCGGGTGTGGCAGTCCTACGGGGTGCAGCCCGCAGCCGTCGTCGGGCATTCGCAAGGCGAGATCGCCGCCGCGCACATCGCCGGTGCACTCGACCTCGACCAGGCCGCCCGCGTCATCGCGCTGCGATCCCAGCTGATCCACACCCACCTCGCCGGGCACGGCAGCATGCTCTCCGCCGCGCTGTCCGTCGACGATCTCAAGCCGTACCTCGACTCGGAGCAGGTGTCGGTCGCGGCGATCAACAGCCCGACCGCCACCGTGCTCTCCGGCGACACCGACGCCATCCGCGCCGTTCACGCCGCGCTGACCGACCAGGGCATCCGATCGCGCCTGCTACCCGTGGACTACGCCTCGCACAGCCATCACGTGCATGCTCTCCAGCAACCGCTGCTGGAGCGGCTGGCCGGACTCACACCGCAAGCGGCCGAGATCCCGTTCTATTCCACCGTTACCGCCCAGGCGCTGGACACCACGACGCTCAACGCCGAGTACTGGTACACCAACCTCGCCACCACGGTGAACTTCCACGACACCACCACCCGACTCCACACCGACGGACACCGGGTCTACCTGGAGCCCAGCCCGCACCCAACGCTCACCCACCACATCGACCACCCCGACACGATCAGCGCGAACACCCTGCAGCGCGACCAGCCCGACACCGACACGCTCCTGGCCAACGCCGCCCGCCTCTGGGCCCACGGCACGCCCATCAGCTGGGCCGAGGTCCTGCCCTCCGAGCAGCACATCGCCCTCCCCACCTACCCGTTCCAGCGCGAGGACTTCTGGCTGACCGCGCCGAGCGCCGCGGGCGATCCGGCGCAGCTGGGGCTGACGGGCACGGGCCATCCGCTCCTCGCGGCGCGGACGGAGGTGCCGGACACCGGGGAGACCGTGTTCACCGGGAGCGTCTCGCTCGACACGCACCCATGGCTGGCCGACCACGCGGTGGGCGGAACGGTCCTGCTTCCCGGCACGGCGTTCCTCGACATGGCGCTGCATGCCGCCACGCAGGTCGGATACGACGGCGTTGACGAGCTCACCCTCCACGCACCGCTCGTGGTGCCGATGGACGGCCGGCTCACCGTGCATCTGACCATCGCCTCCGGCGAGCCCTCCTTGAGCCTGCATTCGCGAGACGAAAGCGACGGTTCCTGGACACGCCACGCCACAGGCGTGCTGCGCGAAGACGACGCGCTCGACGACGGTGACGACGCGTTCGCCGCGTGGCCGCCGCAGGGTGCCACGCAGATCGACATCGGCGATCTCTACGACGCGGTGTCCGAGCACGGCTTCGACTACGGCCCGGCCTTCCAAGGGCTCCACACCGCCTGGCAGCTCGGCGATGGCATCTACGCCGAGATCGGAGTCGCCGACACCGTCCGGGGCGTCGGCGAGTGGGCGATCCATCCGGCCCTGTTCGATGCCGCCCTCCACACCGCCTTCGTCGGCCAGGCCGAGCCCGCCGAGCCCCGAGTGCCCTACTCGTGGTCCGGCGTGCGCCTGCACCAGCGCGGCGCGGCACCCGCTCGCGTCCACATGAGCCGCACCGGCGCCGACACCATCCGGATCAGCACCACGGACGACACCGGCCGCCTGGTGGCGACCGTCGAGTCGTTGACGCTGCGCCCGCTGCCCGCCGTGCGCACCGAAGCACGCGGCGGCCTGTTCCAGGTCGCCTGGACGCCCGTGGCCGAAACGGCCGACGACACCGAACTCCCGGAGCTCGTCCTGCTCGACCACCGGGCATCCGGCGGCGAAGCCCTGCCGGAGCTGGTGGAACGACTGACCCTTCAGGCCCTCGAAGCGGTGCAGGACTTCCTGAGCCGCGCGGAGGCCTCCGCCGCCCGGATGGTGCTGCTCACCCGTGGCGCCGTCGCGGTCGACGAGTCGGAAGCACCTGATCCGGCGACCGCCGCGTTGTGGGGACTGCTGCGTTCGGCGCAGAACGAGCACCCGGACCGCTTCCTACTCGTCGACACCGATCCTCTCGATGACAGCGACGACGCCGCGCACCGGGCGATCGCAGCCGCGCTGCGGCACGGTGAACCACAGATCGCCTTGCGCGGCAACACAATCGTCGCGCCGCGCTTGACGACCGTCGATCCGCAGGACGGCGTCGCCCTGCCCGGCAACGGCACCATCTTGATCACTGGCGGCACCGGAGGTCTCGGTAGCGCCCTCGCCCGTCACCTCGCCACACGGCACACCGGGCACCTGCTCCTGGCCAGCCGGAAGGGCGCAGCCGCACCGGGAGCGGCGCAACTCCACGACGAGCTGCGGGCCCTAGGAGCAAACGTCAGCATCACGGCCTGCGACTTCACCGACGCCGATGCCGTTCAGCAGCTTCTCGACGGCATCCCGGCCGAGCACCCTCTCACCGGAGTCATCCACACCGCCGGCGTCCTCGATGACGCGCCGGTGCACGCCCTGCGCCCCGAGCAGCTGGCGGCCGTCCTTGCCCCGAAGGTCACCGCCGCCTGGCACTTGCACCAGGCCACCCGCGACCACGACCTGGCGATGTTCGTGCTGTTCTCCTCCGCCGCCGGGATCTTCGGCGCGCCGGGCCAGGCCAACTACGCGGCGGCCAACGCCTTCCTCGACGCCCTCGCCCAGCACCGGATCGCCCACGGCGCGCCGGCCCACTCCCTGGCGTGGGGCATGTGGAACACCAGCCAGAGCATGACCGAGCACCTGTCCGCCGTGGACCGGGACCGCATGGCCCGCGCGGGCGTCCTCGCGCTCGACCCCGACGAAGGCATGCGGCTGTTCGATGCGGCCTGCGGCACCGCGCGGCCGGTTCTGGTGCCGCTGCGGCTGGATACCGGAGTGCTGCGCGCCCATGCGCGGTCGTCCACCCTTCCACCGCTGCTGAGCGACTTGGTTCCGCACCGGCGTCGCGGCACCAACTCCCGCTCGCTCGCCGGCCGATTGGCCGGAATGTCCGAAAAGGACGCCATGCGCGTCCTCGTGACCCTGGTGCGCGACAACGTCGCGATCGTGCTCGGGCACGACAGCCCGGACGGGATTCCCGCCGCCCGCGCTTTCGCCGAGCTCGGCTTCGACTCGCTCACCGCGGTGGAGCTGCGCAACCGGCTCGGGGCGGCCACCGGCCTGCGGCTGCCCACCACCCTCGTCTTCGACCATCCCACGCCCGGTGCGCTCGCCGCGTTCCTGCACGGCGAGCTGCTCACCCGCCGTTCCCGCGCGGTGGTCACGCGCGCGGCCGCCGACGAACCGATCGCCGTGGTCGGCATGGCATGCCGCCTGCCGGGCGGCGTGGATTCGCCGGAGCGGTTGTGGGAGCTGGTGGCTTCGGGAACCGACGCGATCTCCGGGTTTCCCACCGGTCGCGGCTGGGATCTGGACGCGATCTTCGACCCGGATCCCGACGCGACGGGGAAGTCGTACGTCCGGCACGGCGGATTCCTGCACGACGCCGACCAGTTCGACCCGGCGTTCTTCGGCATCAGCCCGCGAGAGGCGCTGGCCATGGACCCGCAGCAACGCCTCCTGCTGGAAACCACCTGGGAGGCGCTGGAGCGCGCGGGCATCGACCCGACCGGACTGCGCACCAGCGCCACCGGCGTCTTCACCGGGCTGATGTACCAGGACTACGGGATCCGGCTCGCCGGCCAGGCGCCGCCGGAGGTCGAGGGATACCTCGGCAACGCGGGCAGCGTCGCGTCCGGCCGGATCTCCTACCTGCTGGGACTGGAAGGCCCGGCGGTCACCGTGGACACCGCCTGCTCGTCGTCGCTGGTGGCGATGCACCTCGCATGCCAATCGCTGCGGTCGGGCGAATCGACGCTCGCGCTGGCCGGCGGTGCCACTATCATGGCCACACCCGGGATGTTCATCGAGTTCAGCCGCCAGCGCGGACTCGCGGTAGACGGGCGCTGCAAGGCGTTCTCCGCCGACGCCGACGGCACCGGCTGGGCTGAAGGCGCGGGCGTGGTGGTGCTGGAACGGCTCTCCGACGCCGAGCGAAACGGCCACCACGTCCTGGCCGTGATCCGCGGTAGCGCGGTCAACCAGGACGGCACCAGTAACGGGCTCAGCGCGCCCAACGGCCCGTCGCAGGAACGCGTCATCCAGCAGGCGCTGGCCAACGCGGGACTCACGGCCGCCGATGTCGACGCCGTGGAGGCCCACGGCACGGGAACGTCGCTGGGCGACCCGATCGAAGCTCAAGCGCTGCTGGCGACCTACGGCCAGCACCACACCGCCGAACACCCCTTGTGGTTGGGGTCGTTGAAATCCAACATCGGCCACGCCCAAGCAGCCGCAGGCGTCGCGGGCGTCATCAAGATGGTCCAAGCCCTCCACCACGACGAGCTGCCTGCCACGCTGCACGCCGAGACGCCCTCGACGCATATCGACTGGAGCAGCGGCGCGCTCGCGCTGCTCACCGAACCCCAGCCGTGGCCGGAAGGCGACCGGCCGCGCCGTGCCGCCGTCTCCTCCTTCGGTGTTTCCGGTACCAATGCCCACCTCATCCTCGAACAACCATCGCGGACCGAGAAGTCCACACAGGACAGCGGTGCTAGCGAGATCTTGGTCGTGGACACCGCCGAAGGCGGCGACGTGGTGGCGCCGTTGGTGATTTCCGCCAAGACACCGGAAGCCCTGCGCGACCAGGCGGCGCGCCTGCACACCTACCTCCGCGATCGGGGCGACTGGAATCCGTCGGATGTGGCGTGGTCGCTCGCCACCACCCGGGCCGCGTTCGAGTACCGCGCCGTGGTGCTCGGCGGGAACGCCAACGAGTTCCTCACCCGCCTGCACGCACTCGCCAGCGGCGAAGCATCGCCGGGTCTGGTGCGCAATGCGGCCCCCGTGACAGCGGATGCCGACCGTCTGGTGATGGTCTTCCCCGGCCAAGGCGGCCAGTGGCCGGGCATGGGCCGGGAACTGCTCGACACCAGCCCGGTGTTCGCCACAGCCCTGACCGAGTGCGATCAGGCGCTGTCGCGATACCAGGACTGGTCAGTCACCGAGCTGCTCCGCGAGGGAAGCGCACTGGAACGCGTCGACGTCATCCAGCCCGCCCTATTCGCCGTCATGGTGTCCCTCGCACGGGCATGGCAGGCATTCGGGATCCAGCCCGCCGCAGTCGTCGGCCACTCCCAAGGCGAAATCGCCGCCGCACACATCGCCGGCGCACTCGACCTCGACCAAGCCGCCCGCGTCATCGCACTGCGCTCACAACTGATCCACACCCACCTCGCCGGACACGGCAGCATGCTCTCCGCACCGTTGTCAGTCGACGACCTGAAGCCACACCTCGACTCGGAGCGAGTGTCGGTGGCCGCGATCAACAGCCCCACCGCCACCGTGCTCTCCGGCGACACCGAAGCCCTCCACCGCCTCCACGCCACGCTGACCGACAAGGGCATCCGATCGCGCCTGCTGCCCGTGGACTACGCCTCCCACAGCCACCATGTGGGAACACTCAAGCAACCGCTGCTGGAGCAACTGGCCGGACTCACACCGCAAGCCAGCGAAATCCCGTTCCACTCCACCGTCACCACCCAGGCGCTCGACACCACCACGCTCGACGCCGGCTACTGGTACACCAACCTCGCCACCACGGTCGATCTCCACCGCACGATCAGCGAACTCCACGCCACCGGGCACCGCACGTACCTGGAGCCCAGCCCGCAGCCGACGCTCACGCACCACATCAACACCACCGCAGCCGACGCGATAACCGCGACCACCCTCCACCGCGATCACCCCGGCACCGACACGCTGCTGACCAACGCCGCTCACCTGTGGGCCCATGGCACGCCCATCGACTGGGAAGCCGTCCTGCCCAACCGCGAGCGCATCGCGCTGCCCACGTATCCCTTCCAGCGTGAGCGTTTCTGGCTCGAACCGGCCACCAACCACGCCACCGCAGAGGTCTCTCAGGACGACACCGGATTCTGGGAAACCGTCGAGTGCGGCGACGCAACGGCACTCGCCGCCGCACTCGACATCGACGAAACCACCCCGCTACGCGACGTGCTCCCCGCACTCGCCACCTGGCGAGACCAACAACGCCACGACACCGTCGCCCACGCCTGGCGCTACGACATCACCTGGGAAACACTCCCCGAACCAGCCGCCGCCACCCTCACCGGCACCTGGCTCATCATCACGCCGCCCACCGTGGCGCGAACCCCGGCCGCGCACACCGTGACCCAAGCGATCAACGCCCACGGCGCGCAAGCACACGAAATGGTCCTCGACACCGCGGAACCGATCGGCCGAGACGCCTTCGCGGAACTCATCCGCGGCGAACTCGACGACATCGCACCACCGGCCGGGATCATCTCACTCCTCGCCATCCCCGACGAAGAATCCTCCACAGAGGACACGAGCGCGGAAACCGCCGTGCGCGTGGTCACGTCCACGGTGGCTCTGATCCAGGCCCTAGGTGACCTCGACATCACCGCACCGCTCTGGTGCCTCACCCGAGGCGCCATCACCACCAGCCAACACGACCCGCTCACCCACCCCGCACACGCCACCATCTGGGGACTCGGCCGCGTCACCGCCCTCGAACACCCCCACCGCTGGGGCGGACTCATCGACCTCCCGCACACGCCCGACCACCACACCACCACCCGGCTCGCCGCACTCCTCGCGCACAAAACCGAAGACCAAACCGCCATCCGCCCCACCGGCACCCACACCGCACGACTCACCCGCACACCCAAGCCCACGGCCAACCCCACGCCCTGGAAACCGACCGGCACCGTCCTGGTGACCGGCGGCACGGGCGGAATCGGAAGCCAGGTGGCGCGCTGGCTGGCCCAACAGGGCGCCCCGAACATCGTGCTCGCCAGCCGTCGCGGCGAAAACGCGCCCGGCGCAAGCGAACTTCAGGCGGAACTCGTCGAGCTGGGCAGCCGCGTCACCATCACCGGCTGCGATGTCACCGATCGCGATGCCGTGGCGGAGCTACTCGACTCCGTGCCGGAGGAGTTTCCGCTGTCGGCGGTGTTCCACACCGCGGGCACCCTCGACGACGCCACCATCAACACCATCCGACCCGATCAGATCGCGCACATCCTGCGCCACCGCGTCGACAGCACCACCCACCTCCACGAACTCACCTCACACCAGAACCCGCTGATCGTCCTGTTCTCCTCCATCGCCGCCACCTTCGGCGCACCAGGCCAAGGCAACTACGCACCCGCGCACGCCTACCTCACCGCATACGCCCAACACCACCGACGCAACACGATCAGCATCAACTGGGGCCTGTGGCACGACCAAGGCATGGGCGAGATCCACAACACCGGCATGCGTCACGGCATCCAGCCCATGGACCCCAAGACCTCGCTGCATGCCCTGCACACCACTCTCACCCACCACCACACCGCGCCGATCATCACCGACATCAACTGGGACCGGTTCCACGACGCCTACACCGCCACCCGCCCCAGCCCATTCCTCACCCACCACCAACCCGTCACCGCTTCGGCCGCCGAGAGCACGACAACGCTCCACCAAGAACTCGTCGCGCTGCCCGCGCACCAGCGACACACCCACCTCCTCGACCACATCACCCACCACACCGCCAACATCCTCAACCACCCCAATCCCAGCACCATCCCCACCCACCACACCTTCCACCAGCTCGGATACGACTCCGTCACCGCCATCCAGCTCCGCAACCAACTCGCCACGACCACCCAGATCCCACTCCCCAGCACCCTCATCTACGACCACCCGACACCCACCCAACTCGCCACTCACCTGCTTTCCCAACTGGTTTCCAGTGGTCCACATTCGACAGTGGTGACGGCTGCTCGCACGGAATCGGTGGATGAGCCGATCGCGATCGTCGGCATGGCATGCCACTTCCCCGGCGGCGTGAACACGCCCGAACACCTCTGGGACCTGGTGAGTTCCGGCGCCGACGCGATCACCGGATTTCCCGCCAACCGCGGCTGGAACCTCGACGACCTCTTCGACCCGGATCCCGATGCCGTCGGGAAGTCGTACTCCCGGCACGGCGGGTTCCTCGACAACCCGGCAGGATTCGACGCCGCCTTCTTCAGCATCAGTCCGCGCGAAGCACTCGCCATGGACCCGCAGCAGCGCCTCCTCCTCGAAACAACCTGGGAAGCGATCGAAAACGCCGGAATCAATTCCGAAGCCCTTCGCGGCGTCAACGCGGGCGTGTTCACCGGCACCAACGGCCAGGATTACGTGGCCGTGCTGCGCCAGGACCACGAGCAGTTCGAAGGCTTCGTCGCGACGGGGAACACCGCGAGCGTCATGTCGGGCCGGATCTCCTACGTGCTCGGCTTGGAGGGCCCTGCGGTCACGGTGGACACCGCGTGCTCGTCGTCGCTGGTGGCGATGCACCTGGCGTGCCAGTCGCTCCGGTCGGGCGAGTCCAGCCTGGCCTTGGCCGGGGGCGCGACCGTGATGGCCACGCCCGGCATCTTCCTGGAGTTCAGCCGCCAGCGGGGCGTGGCGCGGGACGGCAAGTGCAAGGCGTTCGGATCCGGTGCGGACGGCACGGTGTTCTCCGAAGGCGTCGGCGTGGTGGTGCTGGAGCGGCTCTCCGACGCCGAGCGCAACGGCCACCGCGTTCTAGCGGTGGTGCGCGGCAGCGCGCTGAATCAGGACGGCGCGAGCAACGGGCTCACCGCTCCCAGCGGCCCCTCGCAGGAACGCGTCATCCAACAAGCACTCGCCAACGCCGGACTCACACCTACCGACATCGACACCGTCGAAGCGCACGGAACCGGAACAGCTCTCGGCGATCCGATCGAAGCGCAGGCGCTGCTCGCGACCTACGGTCGGCACCACACCACCGAGCGTCCCCTGTGGCTGGGCTCGCTGAAGTCCAACATCGGCCACACCCAAGCCGCCGCAGGCGTCGCCGGCGTCATCAAAATGGTGCAGGCACTCCACCACGACGAACTGCCCGCAACGCTGCACGCCGAGACACCCTCGACGCATGTTGACTGGAGCGGCGGCACCGTCGCGCTCCTTTCCCAACCGCAGCCCTGGCCGGATGTCGACCGGCCTCGCCGCGCCGCTGTGTCGTCCTTCGGTGTCTCCGGAACCAACGCCCACGTCATCCTGGAGCAGCCATCGAGCGGCGATGAATCCACAAAGGACACCGATGCTTCGGATGAACCAGTGGAATCCGTCGAGGGGATCAGCGACGCGTTGGTGCCATGGGTGATTTCCGCCAAGACGCCGGAAGCGCTTGAGGCATACGCGAAGCGCCTGCACATCCACCTCAGCGGCCAGCACACCTGGGACGCGGTGGATGTCGGGGCGGCCCTGAGCAAACGCAGCGGCTTCGCGCACCGCGCCGTCCTGCTCGGCCACGACCGCCACAACTTCCTCCAACACCTGCACGATCTCGCCAACGGCAACGAGGCACCGGACGTCATCCGAACCACGCAGGTTCCCACCAACGGCACCGACCGCATCGTCATGGTCTTCCCCGGCCAGGGCGGCCAGTGGCCCGGCATGGGACGCGAACTGCTCGACACCAACCCGGTCTTCGCCGCCGCCATGACCGAATGCGATCAAGCGCTTTCGCGGTACCAGGACTGGTCGGTCACCGACCTGCTCCGCAACGGAGGCGCACTGGAACGGGTGGACGTCATCCAACCCGCGCTGTTCGCCGTCATGGTGTCCCTCACCCGGGTATGGCAGTCCTACGGAGTTCAGCCAGCCGCCGTCGTCGGCCACTCCCAAGGCGAGATCGCCGCCGCACACATCGCCGGCGCGCTCGACCTCGACCAAGCCGCCCGCGTCGTCGCGCTGCGATCGCAGCTGATCCGCACCCACCTCGCCGGGCACGGCAGCATGCTCTCCGCTCCGCTCTCCACCGACGACCTTGAGCCCTACCTCAAGTCAGAACGGGTGTCGGTCGCGGCGATCAACAACCCCACCGCCACCGTGCTCTCCGGCGACACCGACGCCATCCACGAACTCCACCGCTCGCTGACCGATCAGGGCATCCGATCGCGCCTGCTACCGGTGGACTACGCCTCGCACAGCCACCACGTCGAGGCCCTCCGGCAGGCCCTGCTGGAGCGGCTGGCCGGAATCACGCCACAGCCCAGCGAGATCCCGTTCCACTCCACCGTCACCACCCAAGCACTCGACACCACCGCGCTCGACGCGGACTACTGGTACACCAACCTCGCCACCACGGTGAACTTCCACGACACCATCACCCGACTCCACACAACCGGGCACCACACCTACCTGGAGCCCAGCCCGCATCCCACCCTCACCCACCACATCAACCACCCCGACACGATCGCCATCGCGACCCTCCGTCGTGACCACAACAGCCGGCACCAGTTGCTCGCCAACCTCGCTCTCGCTCACACCCACCACGTCACCGTCGACTGGACGCCGCACCTCCCGAACCCCCGGCACATCGACCTGCCCACCTATGCCTTCCAGCACCAGGACTTCTGGCTGTCGCCGCGCTTCTCCGCCGGCGATCCCGACGACCTCGGCCTGACGGCCACCGGACATCCGCTGCTCACCGCGCGAACCGACGTGCCCGGCACCGGTGAAGCCCTCTTCACCGGCAGGGTTTCCGTTCGGACGCATCCGTGGCTGGCCGAGCACGTGGTCCAGGGCCGGGTGATCCTTCCCGGCACGGTGTTCGCCGAGATGGCGCTGCACGCGGCCGAGGACCTCGGCGACCACGAGGTCGAGGAGTTGGTCCTGCAGAGCCCGTTGACGTTGTCCGAGGACGAGCAGGTCACCCTGAACCTCGTCGTCGCCCGCGATGACGAGTCGGGCCGCCACACCATCACGGTCCACTCCCGGTCCGGCGACGAAGACTGGATCTGCCACGCCACGGGAACCCTCGTCGCACAAGGCAATTCCCTCGACGAGGAGCCGACTTTCGCGGAATGGCCGCCGCGGAACGCCACCCCGATCGACGTCCTCGGGCTCTACGACGACCTGGCCGACCACGGCTTCGAGTACGGGCCGACGTTCCAAGGGCTGCACAGCGCATGGCAACGCGGTGACGACGTCTACGCCGAAGTCGGCCTCGACGAGGACCACCAGGGCGAATGGACCGTTCACCCGGCGCTGCTCGACGCCGCTCTGCACACCGCGTTCCTGATCGGCTGGAACACCGGTCTCCGGATGCCCTTCTCCTGGAAGGGAGTTCGCGTGCACCGCGGCGCGACCCGGCTACGGGTTCAGCTGCGCCGGCTCGACGATGACGCGCTGCAGATCGTCACCACGGACGAGCGCGGGCAGTTCGTCGCCGGTATCGACTCGCTGACCCTGCGCCCGGTGACCGGCCCCGCGCACGACCCGCTGTTCCGCCTCTCCTGGCTACCGCACGGCCTCGTCGAGGACGAAGCCGTTGCGGCGCAGTGGGTGCACATCGCACCGGATGCGGACCTGGACGAGCTCTGCCAACAGCCCGTGCCGGACGTGGTGGTCGCCGACTTCCGCGCCATCGAGCGGTGCTCCGGTGTGCCGGGCGCGGTGGCGCGAACGGCACAGCAGGCCTTGGATCTGGTGCAGGCCTGGCTGACCCGCGAGGAACTCGCCTCGACCCGGCTCGTCTTCGCCACCCGGAACGCGGTGGCGGCGCAGCCAGGTGAGGTGCCGGACCTGGTCACCGGCCCGCTGTGGGGCCTGCTGCGCGTAGCGCAGAACGAGCACCCCGACCGCATCCTGCTCATCGACACCGACCCCGGCGCCGATCTCGACGATGCGGTGAGGCGGGCTGTCGGCATAGCGCTGCGTCACGGCGAATGGCAGCTCGCGGCGCGGGGCGACGCGATGCTCGTGCCCCGCCTGACCCGCACCCGGGACGCTCTCACCCCGCCCGAGGGCCATGCGTGGCGGCTGGATGTCGCCGAACGGGGCAGCATCGACAACCTGCACCTCGCGGAGTTCCCCGAAGCCAACGCCCCACTCGCGGCCGGTCAGGTACGGGTCTCGGTGCGGGCGGTCGGGCTGAACTTCCGCGACGTCCTCAACACCCTCGGCATGTACCCCGGCACCCCGCCCCTCGGCGCCGAAGGCTCCGGCGTCATCGCGGAGATCGCCGACGACGTGCCTGGCCTGCGGGTCGGAGACCGGGTGTGGGGCATCCTGCCCGGCGCGATGGGCCCGCTCGCGATCACCGACCACCGGCTGCTCGCCCGCGTGCCGCAGGGCTGGACCTTCGCCCAGGCCGCCACCACCTCCGCGGTCTTCCTGACCGCCTACCACGCGCTGCACGACCTGGCCGAAGTCCAACCTGGACAGAAGGTCCTGGTGCATGCCGCAGCAGGTGGTGTCGGCATGGCCGCCATCCAGCTCCTCCAGCACTACGGCGCCGACATCTACGCCACCGCCCACCCCACCAAGTGGGCCACACTGCGCGAACTCGGCATCCCCGACGACCGCATCGAGTCCTCCCGCACCGCGGAGTTCGCCACCCGATTCCCCGCCATGGACGTCGTGCTGAACTCCCTCACCGGAGACCTCCTCGACGCCTCGCTGGATCTCCTCACGCCCGGCGGGCACTTCATCGAGCTCGGCAAGACCGATCCCCGCGACCCCGCCGAACACCCCGGACTGCACTACCACGCCTTCGACCTCACCGAAGTCGAGCCCGCCGACCTGCAGGCCATGCTCGGCGACCTCACCGCGCTGTTCGATCAAGAACACGTCAGCCCGCTGCCGGTGACCGCGTGGGACATCCGCCAGGCCCCGGAAGCCTTCCGTCACCTCAGCAACGCCCGCCACACCGGCAAACTCGCACTCACCATCCCCACGACACCCGAGCCCCGAGGCACCATCCTCATCACCGGCGGCACCGGCGCCCTCGGAAGCACCCTCGCCCGCCACCTCGCCACACAACACACCGGGCACCTCCTCCTGGCCAGCCGCCAAGGCCCGGCTGCACCCAACGCCGAGAACCTCCGCGACGAGCTCACCGCCCTTGGCGCGACGGTAACCATCACCGCCTGCGACACCTCCGAGCCCCACCAGCTCACCAACCTGATCGACAACATCCCGGCCGAACATCCATTGACCGGCGTCGTCCACACCGTCGGCGCACTCCACGACAGCGCGCTCCACGCGCTCACCGCCGACCAACTGGCCGACGTCCTGAAATCTAAAGTGGACTCCGCCTGGCACCTCCACCAAGCCACCCGCCACCACGACCTGGCGTTGTTCACCCTCTACTCGTCCGCCGCAGGAATCCTCGGCAACCCCGGCCAGGCCAACTACGCCGCCGCCAACACCTTCCTCGACGCACTCGCCCAACACCGCCATGCCCGAGGACTTCCCACCCAGTCCCTCGCCTGGGGCCCCTGGGACACCACCAGCGGCATGACCCAGCACCTCACCCACACCGACCGGGATCGCATGGCCGCCGGCGGCGTGCTCCCCTTCGGCCGCGATGACGGCATGGCCGCCTTCGACGCGGCCTGCGGCCTGCCCGATCCGCACGTCGTGCCGCTCCGCCTCGACGGCAAGGCGCTGCGCTCCCACGGCGATGCGCTTCCGCCGCTGTTCGGCGAGGTGGTCCGGCGTCGTGCCCGGGACGGTCGCCGCAGCAACGGGCCGGAGCGCGAAGCGCTCCTCCACCGGCTGGCGAACCTGCCCGAGGCGGAGCAGCGGCAGGCCCTGCTGGAGCTGGTCTGCTCCCGCGCCGCCGTCGTCCTGGGCCACGCGGATCCCGGGGCGATCACCGCGGACCGGCCGTTCCTGGAGCTCGGCTTCGACTCCCTCACCGCGGTGGAGCTGCGCAACCGGCTCGCCACCGCCACCGGCCGGCACCTGCCGACGACGCTGGTCTTCGACCACGCCACGCCCGCCGAACTGGCCGAGTTTCTCCGGAAATCCCTGGAAACCCGAGGAGATCCGGTACCTCGGCAGCGCACCGGCGAAGAGTCGAGCGCGGCCGACGACGAGCTCGTCCGCGCCTACCGGCAGCTCGGCGATCTGGGCCGGTTCGAAGAGGGCATCGAGCTGCTGAAGATCATGTCGAGGCTTCGTCCGACATTCGACGCGGGCGCCCGGGACGCAGCGGTGGACGCCGTGCCGCTCACGAGGGGCGGCACGGGGCCAGGCCTGATCTGCTTCCCGTCGCTCGTCTCGCCGACCAGCCCCTACCAGTTCGCCCGGTTCGCGTCGGTGTTCCGCGACCAGCGGCCGGCCCAGGTGCTGCCGACCCCCGGCTACCAGCACGACGAGCCGCTGCCCGCGACGCTCGCCGCCGCCATCGAGACCCAGGCCGACAAGGTCCTCGACTGCGCCGACGGCGATCCCGCCGTGCTCGTCGGCTATTCGTCAGGCGGCTGGTTCGCCTACGCCGTCACCGCGCTGCTGGAGCAACGAGGCCTCGCCCCGGCGGCGCTGGTGCTGCTCGACAGCCCCGCGCCGGGAGGCGACTGCTTCGCGCAGATGGCCCAGGTCGCCCACCGCCTGGACGGCACGCTGCCGAACCTGCGCACCGATCACGCGCAGCTCACCGCGATGGGCGCATACCTGCGGCTGTTCGAGGACTGGACGCCCGGGCCCGTGTCCACTCCGCTGCTGTTCGTCCACCCGGAACGGGAAACGCCCGACTTCCCGCGGAACCTGTCCACCGACACCACGCCAGGTGACCGGCACGTGCTCCTCGTGCCGGGCGACCACTTCACCATGATCGACCGCCACGCCGAGCAGACCGCGTCGCTTGTGGACGGATGGATCACCACGAATTTCGAGCACCGCGACGAGTGCCCGAAAGTCCGCTGAGAGAAAAGGATCGCCGATGACTCTGATCTCCGAATCCACCACCGCGCAGCCCGCCGAGAGCCGCCTCGGGCTCGCCGCCCGCGACCACCTCATGCGCGGCTACGGCGAGCCGACGGACGGGCCGGTGTCCGTCATGACCCGCGGTGAGGGGCCCTACGTCTGGGACGAACAGGGGCGCCGTTACCTCGACGCGGTCGCCGGCGCGTTCGTCGTCCAGGTGGGTTACGGGCGGCAGGACCTCGCCGCCACCGCCGCGCGGCAGGCCGCCGAGCTCGCCTACTTCCCGGCGATGGAACATGCGCCCCGCCCCGCCGTGGAGCTGGCCGAGCGGCTCGCCGCCGCGGCGCCCGGCGATCTCAACCGCGTGTTCTTCACCTGCGGCGGCAGCGAAGCCGTCGACAGCGCGTGGAAGCTGGCCCGCCAGTACTACGCGTTGACCGGGCGGACCGGCAAGCACAAGGTGATCAGCCGCGAGTGGTCCTTCCACGGCAGCACCTACGCGGCCGTGGCGATGGGCGGTTTCGCGCTGCTGCACCAGATCTTCGAGCCGCGCGGGCCGGTCAGCCGCAACGTGGCCGACCCGTACGACGCCGAGGAGATCAGGACGGCCATCGAACTGGAGGGGCCGGAGTCGGTCGCCGCGGTCATCCTCGAACCGCTGCCCCACCCGAGCGCCTGCGTGGTGCCGCCGGAGGGCTACTTCGCCCGCGTCCGCGAGATCTGCGACCAGTACGACGTGCTGCTGATCTCCGACGACATCGTGGATTCCTTCGGCAGGCTCGGCCACCTCTTCGGTTGTGACCGCTTCGGCTTCGAGCCGGACATCATCTGCTGCGCCAAGGGGATCACCAGCGGTTACTCGCCGCTCGGCGCGATGATCGCCTCCGACCGGTTGCTGGAGCCGTTCCTGCCGGAGCACGTCATGTTCGCCCACGGCTACACCTTCAGCGGCCACCCGGTGTCGACCTCCGTGGCCATGGCGAACATGGACATCCTGGAGCGCGAGCACGTCTACGAGCACGTGCTGCGCAAGGAGGCGGCGCTGCGCAGCACGCTGGAGGGCCTGCGGAACCTGCCGGTGGTCAACGACGTGCAGGGCGCCGGGTTCCTCTTCTCCCTGGAGCTGATCAAGGACAAAGCGACGCAGGAGCCGTTCTCACCCGAGGAGTGCGAGCAGCTCATCGACCGGCGGCTGCGCCGCGCGCTGTTCGACGCGGGCCTGCACATCCGGTGCGGGGACCACGACAAGCCCTACATCCACCTGGCGCCTCCGCTGATCTGCGACCAGCCGCAGTTCGACGAGATCGCCGCGGTGCTGCAGTCCGTGCTGCCCCGGCTGTCGGCCTGGGTCTGACGGTCCCGTGCGCGGTGGCGGAGCATCCGCCACCGCGCACGGGCCGGGTCAGCTCTTCCTGCGCGGCCCCAGGCGCACCGGGAGTTCCTCCACCGCGCGCATGTAGCCGGGCCGCCACCGCAACTCATCGACCGGCACGGCCAGTTCGAGGTGCGGGTAGCGCTGGAAGAGCGAGCCGAGCCCGATCTCCATCTCGACCTTGGCCAGGGAAGCACCGAGGCAGTAGTGCATGCCCCGGCCGAACGCGACGTGCTGGTTCTCCGCGCGGTCGAAGTCCAGCGCGTCCGGCGAGGCGAACCGCGCGGGGTCGCGGTTCGCGGCCGCCAGCGAGGCGAGCACCCAGGAACCCGCCGGAATCGTCGTGTCGTCGAGCTGGATGTCGGCCGTGGTGAAGCGGAACACCCCCGGCGTGGACGGCCCGTCGTAGCGCAGCAGTTCGTCGACGTGCGCCGCCAGCGCGGTGGGATCTTCCCGCACGGCGGCGAGTTCCGCCGGGTGGTCCAGCAGGGAAAGCACGCCCAGCGCCAGGGAATGCGATGTCGTCTCGTGCCCGGCGACGAACAGCAGCAGCGCCACGCCGGCGAGCTCCCGATCGTCCACTTCCCCGCCCGCGCCCGTCACGAGCGCGCTGAGCAGGTCGTCCGTGGGATTCCTGCGCTTGGCCGCCAGCAATTCCTCGAAGTACGCGTAGAAGGAGTTGACCGCGGAGACCACTTCGTGCGCCTTTTCCGGGTCTCCGACGAATCCGAGCGCCTGGTTGGTCCACTCCCGGAACTGCACGGCGTCCTCGTCCGGAATGCCGAGCAGCGCGCACAGCACGGACACCGGGAACGCATAGCTGTAGTAGCGGACGAGGTCGACTTCGTCCCTGCCGCGCAACGCATCCAGCAGCCCGTTGGCGATGGCCTGCACCTGCGGTCGCAGCGCTTCCACGCGTCGCGCGCTGAACTCGCGCACCACCAACTTGCGCAGCCTGGTGTGATCGGGCGGATCCATGTTGATGAAAAGGCCCTGCCGGATGGACCGGAACGCCTCGGCCACCTCCGGAGCCACCTCGTCGGTGCCGCTGCGCTCCGGCGACAGGTCGCAGCTCACGTGAGGACTGGACAGCACGTTCACGACGTCGGGATAGTGCGTCACCACCCAGCACTCGCGCCCGTCCGGCAGGACGACCGGCTGCGCCGGACCGCCCTCCCGCCAAGCCGCGAGGCACGGGTGGGGATTGGCCAGGAACTCATCGCTCATGGACAGTTCCACCGGGCCGGCCACGTCGCTCGTGCCCATCTTTTCCTCCTGCAATCAGATGCTGAACATTCGGTGAGAATTGCGGACGACGCCCACGATGCTAGGTGTCCCGAAATGGCCCAGCAACGGCCGAGAATAGCCGACACCCGGTATTCCACCGGTTCACTCCAGTGGATTATCGACGCCCGCACGCGACGCGACGAAACCGCGCCGCTGATCCACATTTCCCAGCTGATTCCACGATCAGGTCGAAGTCGTTTCCGCGGTTGCAGCAACCCATTCCGCTGCAATAGCGTGCAGTGCGGTCCCCATTTTTCCGGCCGGCACAGCCGGATCGCGCCGAAACAATTTCCGCAGTCACCGCAGCCCCGAAGGCGAGATCGACGAGATGACCAGAGCACCGCGACCATCACCGGGAGCCGGTGAAATCCACGACGAGCACGGCGACATGTTCACCGCACTGCTGGACGGCAGCCTCCACTTCGGACTCTGGGACGATGCCACCACCCGCACCATGCGGGAGGCCGCCGACAACATGACCGACCTGATGATCGAGAAGCTGGCGGTCGAGCCGGGGCAGTCCGTGCTCGACATCGGTTGCGGCATCGGAGAACCGGCCGTCCGCCTGGCGCGCGCCAGGAACGTCGACGTGGTGGGCGTCAACGTCAGCCGCCAGCAGCTCGCCGCGGCGACCGAACGCGCGGCGGCAGAAGGCCTCCAGGACCGGGTGCGCTTCGAGTTCGCCGACGCCCTGGACCTGCCATTCCCGCCGGAATCCTTCGACGCGGCATGGCTGTTCGAGTCCCTGCTGCACATGCCCGACCGCCTTCGCGCGCTGTCGCAGGCCGCGCGCGTGCTGCGGCCCGGCGGCAGACTCGCCGTCGCGGACTTCATCCGGCGCGGCCCCGACCTGGACGAGCAGACCGCCGTAGAAGAACGGCTCGCCGGGTTCCACATCTCCGAAATGCCGACGCTGGAGGACTACGCCGAGACCGTGGCGGAGGCCGGTCTCGTCATGGTGGAAGCGATCGACGTCTCCGACCGCAGCTGGCGGCAGACGCTGGCGGCGGTCCAGGACAACGTCGCCCGCCTGCCGCACACCTTCGCCGACCCGCCCGGCGAGGAGGACTACTGGGCCAACGCGCGCGCCGCGCTGCCCAGGATCGCCGACGGATCGGCGCTGGGCTACGCGGTCTTCGTCGCGGCCAAGCCGCGTGGCTGACCGGAGCTCACCGCTCGGGCGCCAGCACCTCGCCGGTGCCGGCGTCCCGCACGGTGATCGCCTCGACCGGGCAGGACTCCGGATTCGGCGCGAGTCGCGCCCAGTTCACCCGGGTTCCACGCGACTTCCAGGCGGGCCGGGCCGCGCAGGATCATCCCCTCCTGCCACACCACGTCGTCCTCGTCGACCGCGAGGCGCAGGCCGGGTATTCGCTCCAGCAGTGTGCGGAACCCGACCTGCAGCATCAGCCGGGCGAGCTTCACTCGACTACCGGAGGTCGCCCGTCGGCGAACCGGCCAGCGGGCAACGCCGTCATAGCGGTCGCTGTCGAGGATCTCCAGGAGCCGGGACGGTAGCGCACGCACGCCGGTTCGGGACCAGTCGTGCGTGCAGCGCCCAAGATTACCGACGAATCGTCTCGAACACGGTGGTCGGAGCCCACTCACCCGCCGCGTCGCCGTTGGCCGGCCTGTCCACTCTCTTGAGATCGAGCGCCGCCGATTCAAAAAGAGACTCGTACTGCGGCAATGTGCGGACCTTGCCGTCGACCCTGGCCAATTGCCGCAAGTCGAGTGCATCGAACAGGGACTTCGAGTCATCATGGTACAGCCAGTCGACAACGACCACCGGAGTTCCTGGCGGAGCCGCGTCCCGGCAGCGCGACAGGATTCGCACGCAGCTCTCGTCATCCCAGTCGGACAACACACTTTTCAGCAGATAGATGTCACCGCCTTCGGGTACCTCTTCCAGGAAACTGCCGCCGACGAACTCGACACGGGCGGCCAGACCCTGCTCTGCGATGTTTCGACGTGCCCTTTCGATGACGTTCGGCAAGTCGAACAGGACACCAGCAGCGTCCGGGTACTCCATCAAAATGCGAGACAGGAATGTTCCATTGCTGCCGCCGACATCGATGATTTTGTTCCGCCCCGAAAATGAGTACCGCGGCAGCACGGAGTCTGCCACCATGCCGGACAGCTCGCTCATGAAATCGGCGAACGAGGCCGCTTCCTCCGGATTGTCCTGGTAATAAGACCACAACCCCTGACCGAGCGCCTCTTCGGTGTGCGACCGGCCTCGCAGCACGACGCGGTGCAGCATCTCCAAGGGGCGGCAGAGACCAGGGCCGGTGAGCATCGAAACGATGTTGCGGTATGCGCCACCATCGCGCCGGAGCAGGGCCAGCATCGGGGTTTCCGCGAATCGATCCCCTTCGACTCTCCGCACGAGACCGAACGACTCGGCGTTGCTGAGGAATGCGCCCACCGCATTGGCACTGTTGGCTCCGACGGCCTTGGCCAGGTCGACAACCGTGCGAGGCCCTTCGGCCAGGTGATCGGCAATTCCCAATCTGACCGCAGCACCGAGAATGTGCAAATTCCAGTGCGCGCCGATAATACGGTCCAGATTGTCCTCGGGTTCATTCATAATCAGCCTCCCTACGACGACGATGACAGAGTATCCACACAGGCAGAGCTGACGCGACCGGCGATTCGACGAGTACCGCAATGGGTGCAGTCTGCCACTCATTGATCACCAGAAAATCTGATTCACGGTGCGCGATGCGTGCCGCACGTGGGTCGATTTACTCGCTGAGCACTACGTCTCGATCGGGGAAGCGTTCGCCGAACAGCCGCAGCAGCCCGGTCGCCTTCACGGCGGTCTCCTCCCATTCCTCGTCCGGATCGGACAACGCGGTGATCGCCCCGCCCACTCCGAAGCTCACCCGCCCCTCGTCAACGACGAGCGTGCGGATCACGATGCTGTGGTCCGAGGCTCCGCTGAGGGAGAAGTAGCCGAGTGCGCCGGAGTAGACCCCACGCGGGCCTTCCTCCAGTTCATCGATGATCTGCATCGTGCGAATCTTGGGCGCACCGGTCATCGAGCCTCCGGGGAACGCCGCCCGTACGCAGGACACCGGTGAGGCATCCGCTCGCAGCCGCGCCCGAACAGTGCTGACGAGCTGGTGCACGGTCGCGAAGGACTCGATGTCGAACAGCTTGTGGACGTGCACCGAACCCGGCTCCGCACAGGTGCCGAGGTCGTTGCGGACCAGGTCGACGATCATCAGGTTCTCTGCGCGATCCTTTTCGCTGGCCAGCAACTCCTCCCGAAGTCGACGGTCCTCGTGCGGATCGTCCGAGCGAGGACGAGTTCCCTTGATGGGCTTGGATTCCGCTACGCGATCGGTGGAGATCCGGAGGAACCTCTCCGGCGAGGTGCTCAGGACCGACAACGCGCCGAACCTGAGCAGGGCGGCGAACGGCGCTGGATTGTGTGTGCGCAGGAAGCGATAGCTATCCCAAGGATCGACGTTGGCGTGCCCGCAGGCCATGTTCGTCAGGCACACCTCGTAGGTCTCGCCCACCTGGATCTGACACTGGCTCTTCTCGATGAGGTCGAGGTACCTTCGCTTGTCGTGGCGCAACTCGAAGCCCGTGACGAGTTCCGCCGGCTCCGGTTCCACCACCAGGGCCACGTTGAGCGCGCACATCGCGTTCCACTTCGCTTCGGTTTCCCCCAGCCACCGCCTGGCAGGCATTTCGTCCGCCACTTCGGCCAAGGCCAACAGGTAGGCCCGGCACTCGTGGTGATCGAAAGCGATGGCGCGGTCCGCGAAGATCATCGCGGCGTCAGGCGTCTCGGCCCGATGCACACGGCGTCCTCCGCACTCGGACTTCAGCTCGTACCCGAGATAGCCGACCCAACCCAGGGCGAAATCGAACGGCAAGGGCGGGACCTCCACCACCAGCGAGTCGAGATCAGCTTCAAGCCAGTCCAGGAAGGTCCCCGGGATCTCGTCCGTCCCGGCCACGGAACGGACGACCGTCGTACCCCGCCATGTATCGGCCTCAGCTACTCGGGCGAGGCGCCCCGTCGCGTCACCCATGAACGAGAACCGTCCATTGGGAGAGTCGGAAAGACTGCTGTCCAACCAGAAAGAATGCTCACTGGATCGATAGAGCCGGTCGAACACGCGCTCCGGTGCGCACCAGCCGGCAAGTTCCTCGACGAGTACTCGGAATCGCGCCGTGGATGGTGCGCGATCCGGGCTCGGGATGGGCCGCCGTTGGCGAGGTGGCCGTGGACGTCGCCCGGCCCTGTACTGCCACAGCCTGGTCAGGTCGGCGAAGTTCCGCAATATGCGGTCGCCGTGCTCGGTGCAGATCGACTCCGGATGGAACTGGACTCCCCACTGTGGACGGTTCGCGTGGTGAACCCCCATCAAGACCCCGTCGGAAGTCCAGGCGTCCGCGACGAGATCGTCAGACAGTTCGACCACGACCAACGAGTGGTAGCGAACCGCCGAGAAGGGCGAAGGCACGGCGTCGAAGAGCGACTCGCCCATGTGGAAGACCGGAGAGAGCCGGCCATGACGCACTTCCGGCGCAGGACCGACCGTCCCCCCATGCGCAGAGCACAACCCCTGGTATCCCAAGCACACGCCCAGCAGCGGCAGCTCGCCGTACCGGATGATGTCCGCACCGATGCCGAAATCCGACGCCCGCTCGGGACGCCCTGGCCCCGGCGACAGGACCACGTTGTCGAAGTGCTCCAGGTCCCGCAGGCGAAACGCCGGATCGTCATTGCGAATGACTTCGCACTGCTCCCCGTTGGCGACCGCGAGATAGTCGGCGAGGTTGTAGGTGAACGAATCGTAGTTGTCGATGATCAAGGTTCGCATGCATCGACCTTTCTGCGGTGAACCGCCTGGAACATGCGTGATCCGCCCCGGAACCGGCGCGTCACAGCCGCGGACTGGAACGGTGGATGACTCGAGTTCCCGGCCCCGGGTCAGGCGCGGGCCGGATTCGGGGAGATAGCACCGAGCTCGCCTTGACCGAGACGGACCGCGACGAGAATTCCTGCGTTATTCGTTCCACTGCGGATAACCGAGTAGATCAGGTCGCCACCAGCCCGGGAATTTGACGCATGGCGGCCGCGCGTCCCGATTGTTTCCCTCACGGGCATCCTCGCCTTCTGGTGATGTTTCCGACGTGCCGCCCACCTTACTTCGATGAAGATTCTTCACCATTGATCGTCACCCAGTCCAGTTGACCGAAATGGGCGAAATCCTGATCCAGCAACACAAACCCGTTCACGCCGAAGAAGCCCAGGAGCAATAGTCTTCTCAGAGTTCCCACGGCAACTGGTCAGCCGAGTCCAGAACTGGTGTGCCGAGGGCTTGCCACCAGCCTCATGTCCCAGTTTCGGATGGCCCGCCGAAATGGCGTGATATTTCGCAGTCCGAGATGGCGCGCTTTCATCCAAGCGGCGCCCGGATATTGGCTTCCGAATTGCTTGCGGAAATCCTCGAACGCAATCTCCGCGGACTCCGGGGGGCGCGCCACGGGCAGGGGAAGGGCGGCGACCAGGCCGGCCCGGATTGGTGTGCACTGGTGTTGTGGCGTGGTCTCCTGCCTATACTGCTGCTTGATCATTCTGCTCGAACTTCGAATCTCTGGAGGACGTCCTTGGCAGCCGACACCCTGACCGCGGTCGTCACCGGTGCCGCGAGCGGAATCGGACGGGCGCTGGCCGAGGCACTCCACGCCAAGGGCGCCGATCTCGTCCTGGCCGACGTCGATGCCGACGCCCTATCCGCGACCGCGAGACGGCTCGGCGCGACGGGCGTGACGGGCGATGTCTCCGACCCGGCCGCGATGAGCGCGCTGGCGGCGCAGGCCCCGCAGGCGCGTCTGATCTGCCTCAACGCCGGTGTGGTGGGAGCCTCGCTGGGCGCGCCGTGGGAGGTGCCGGCCGACGAGTGGGACCGCGTGTTCGGCATCAACGTCGGCGGCATCGTCAACGGGCTCCGGGCGTTCGTACCTGGCCTGCTCGCCTCCGGTGAGCAGGCCCATGTGCTGATCACCGCATCCCTGGCCGGGCTCACGGTCTTCCCGGGCGGAGGGGCGTACGGCCCGTCGAAGCACGCCGTTGCCGCCGTCGCTCAGCACGCGGCGATGGCCCTGGCCGACACACCGGTGCGGGTCACCATGATCTGCCCCGCGCTGGTCTCCACCGGCATGTCGCCCGAAGGAGTCGATCCGGCCCTCGTCGCCCGCGATGCGCTGCAGGCCGTCGACGACGGTGTCTTCGCCGTCGTTCCCTCCGAGTGGCAGGCAGCCGTCGTCGGGCAGGTCGAGCAAATCGCGTCCGGGCACCGGCCCACGCCTCCCGCCCCGAAGCCGGCATAGGCCAACGCCTCAGGTGCGGGGAGTTTCGATTGCAGTTCGAGGGTTCCGCCGGCCAGGCTGGGTCGTGAGTGCTTTGGGGTGTTATAGCAGCCCAAAGCACTCACGGCCCCGCACCTGCAGGAACGTCGTTCCAGAAGCGCGCCGGCAGCATTTTCCCCGCCAGGACCAAGGAAATGCGGAAGTCCCGAGCGTCGAGCGCGACGCTATGCGGCAAGTGCTGCGGCAAGTGCTGCGGCGAGGCAGCCGAGCGCGCCGGTCGATGACACCGCTCGGACGACGTTCCAGCGCACCCATCGGGACTCGAAGTTCGTGCGGCCCCCTGCCGCTTCGAGCTCGTTGTTGAGCGGCACGTTGATCCGGAAGGTGATCGCCAGCGTGCCTCCCGCGTACAGCACGATCGCCGCCACGATCCACGGCAGCCTGAGCGAGCCGAGGTGGAGCACCGCCGCGACCACCGGCAGCACGAACGCGCCGAGGAACCCGATGGCGAACCAGCCGTTGAGGATCGAGGAGTTGATCCGCCGCATCGCGGTCACGAAGGTCCGGTCGTCGGACCGGCGCAGGCCGGGCATCACGGCGCAGGCGAAGCCGTAGAACAGGCCGGCGGACAGCCCGGTGAGGATGGTGGCCGCGACCAGCGTGGCGGTGGGCAACGACATGGCTTCGAGTGAACCGGAAACCCTCGTGGCCAGCCATCATCGACCGTCTCGGAAGCATGCTCGTCCGTCTACGCCGACCGGACACGCTCGTGGGTCTGCTCGACGACCAGCGGCGTCAGATCTTCTCCGGTGATCGACGATCCCACGACCCGGCGAGGGGTTGCGGCAACGACCGCCGCCGATCAGGGCAGCGCGGCGCCGCGGGCCGTGATCCAGAGCCGGTACCACTCCTCGTGCGTGAGGCCGGGTTCCTGCCGCACCGCGTCGCGGCAGGCGCGGATTCTTTCCGGCTTCGCGCTGCCGATGACCGGCGCGATCCTCGCCGGGTGGCGCTGCAGCCACCACAGCACGATCGTCTCCGGCGTCGTGCCCTTCTCCTCCGCCAGGGCCGCGACGAGCTCCGCGGTCGCCCGCTCGGCCGGCGTTTCCTGGCCGCCGGTGTACCTGCCCCGCGCGAGCGGGCCCCATGCCTGCAGGGAGATCCCGTTCGCCCGGCAGTGCTCGATCGTGCCCAGCGGGAAACCGTTCGCCGCGCCTTCGGCGGTGTTCACCAGCACCCCGGCTTCGCACCAGTCGCGCCGGTGCAGGCTCATCTCCAGCTGGTTGGCGACCAGCGGAACGCCGAGATGCGCCTGCAGATGCGCGATCTGGGCTGCGCTCATGTTCGACACGCCGAAGCTCCCCACGAGGCCCTGCTCGTGCAGCGACATGAGCGCCTTGGCGACGTCTTCCGGATCGGCCAGCGGGTCGGGCCGGTGCAGCAGGAGCACGTCGATCACGTCGGTGCGCAACCGGGCGAGGCTCTCCTCCACCCGCCGGACGATGCTGTCCCCGCGCAGGTCGTAGATCCCCGGCCGGTCGCCCTCGGCCTGCCGGATGCCGCACTTGGTCTGCAGCACGACGCGTTCGCGCAGCCCGGGTGTGCTGGAAAGCACCTCACCGAAGGCCGCCTCGGCCTTCCCGCGCCGGTAGATGTCGGCGTGGTCGAACGTCGTGATCCCGATCTCCAGCGCCGCCTGGATCGCCGCCTCCGCCGCGGCGATGTCGGCCGCGGTGAGAGGCTCGGCGTCCCAGCTCCCGCCGAGCCCCATGCACCCGTACAGCACGCGATCCGCGCTCGTCTCCGTCGTCACCAGGCCATCCTTTCACGAGGATCGCCGCAACCGGCCGGGGCTGGCATCCCGGCAGGGATGGTCCATAAAGGACAGTTGGGCCGAATGCCGCGGGAGTGAGGAATGCCATCCGCTCGCGTGGCCGAATCGGGCGCACACTCGGGTCATGGACGGGCAATGGACGCCGCGGGACCACGAGGAGCTGATCGCGGGGTGGCGGCTGTGGCTCGAGCTCGGCTCGTCTGCCTGGCCTCGCGCCGACTGGGACGGCACGCCCGGGCAAGCGGTGCGCGGCCTGCGGGAGCTGATGGCTGCGTGCGGCGAGATCCTGGCCGACTACCTCGCCGCGGGCGGGACCGAGTCCGCCGAGGTCGCGCGGCTGCTGACCTCGATGTACCCGGCCGCGAGCTGGACGTGCGAGCTGTGGGCGGACGACATCGCGCCGCTCGACGACGAGCGAGCCGCCCTGCTGCACCGCGACCTCGCCGGGTTCGCCGACCACGCCTTGGCCGTGCAGAACCTGCTCGCCCAGGGTGGCGGCTGGGCATCGCTGGCCCTCTGACGGCCACCAACATCAGGCTTGGCGCCCTTTCGCCTCGGCCTGGCTCAGCGCATGCTCGAGCGGAGCCCGCAACCTCCTGCAGAGCGAGGAATCCGCGATGAGAGCAGCACGCTTCTACGGCCGTGGTGACATCCGCGTCGACGATGTGCCGGAACCGGCGACCCGTCCCGGCACCGTCAAGGTGGCGGTCGAGTGGTGCGGGATCTGCGGCACCGACCTGCACGAATACCTCGAAGGACCGATCTTCGCGCCGCGCACGGGCGCCCCGCATCCGCTCACCGGCGAGACCGTGCCCGTCACGCTCGGCCACGAATTCGCGGGAGTCGTCAGCGAGCTGGGCGACGGCGTGCGCGACCTGCAGATCGGCGACCGCGTCGTCGTCGAGCCGTACCTGGTGTGCGGGCGGTGCGACGCCTGCCGGCAGGGCCGGTACAACGTCTGCCGATCCCTGGGATTCGTCGGGCTTTCCGGCGGGGGCGGCGGATTTTCGCAGTTCGTCGTCGCCGAGCGCCGCTGGATTCATCCGCTCGGCGAGCTCGGCACCGACGTCGGCGCGCTCGTCGAGCCGCTGGCGGTCGCCTACCACGCGGTGCGGCTTTCCGGCGCCCGCCCGGGGCACACCGCGGCCGTCTTCGGGGCCGGGCCCATCGGCCTGGTGACCACGGCGGCGCTCCGGGCGGCGGGCGTCGAGCGGGTGATCGCCGTGGAACCGGCGGACGTGCGCAAGGCCAAGGCGCACGTGGCCGGCGCCGAGCACGTGCTCGATCCGTCCACAGTGGATGTCACCGCTGCCGTGCTGGAGCTGACCGAGGGCCGCGGCGCCGACGTGACATTCGAGTGCGCGGGGATCGACGCCGTGCTGAAGTCGGCGATCCGCTCCACGCGCGTCGGCGGCACCTGCGTGAACGTCGCGATCTGGGGCCACGAGGCCGCCGTCGCGATGAACGATCTGGTGTTCGGCGAGATCAACCTCATCGGCAGCCTCGCCTACGCCGGCGACCATCCCGCGACCATCGAGATGATCGCCAGCGGCAAGGTCGACCCGTTCCAGTTCATCACCGGCCGGATCGGCCTCGACGAGATCGTGCCGAAGGGATTCGACGAGCTCGTCGGCAACAAGGAGGCCAACGTCAAGATCCTCGTCCGGCCGGAGTGACCGCGCCTGACGTCGGCGAGCCGAGGTTCCGGTAGGCACGGGGCCGTGAGTCTTTTGGGTCGCCATAGCAGCCCAAAGGACTCACGGCCCCGCGACCAAGTGCCCCCGGTCCACTGCTGCGGTCCGCGCTAGTAGTCCAGGGCCGCGAACCAGTCGCCCCGGCCCCTGGGCGTGAGGTCGAGGAGGTGCCACACCGGGTTGAGGAGGTCGATGCCGCGCTCGTCGAGGTCCTCTGACATCCGCGGGTGCGCCGAGTAGAAATGCCGGACCGATCCGCTGCCGTCGCGGGTGAACACCGACACCGTCGAGTCCTGGTTGCCCTCCGCGTCCTCGCTGCCGAGGTCGTACTTGAAGGTGCTGGTCCCGGCGCTGAGCAGGCGGAGGTTCCCCCAACCCCGGTCGCGGGCGTGCGCGCGCAGCTCCGGCAGGCCGGCGGCGGCCACGACGGCCAGGTCGACGTTCTGCGCGACGTGGCGGGCGACTCCGTTGAAGCCGTCGATCCACATCGTGCACATGGGGCACGGCTCGGTTTGCCGCTTGCCGTACATCAGGTGGTAGACGACCAGATCGCGACCGGGCCTGGTGAACAGCTCGCTCAGCCGCACGGCCTGCACGGGCGCGTCACCCGCTTCGAGATCGGCGGGGCCCTCCTCGAACACGTAGTCGTCGACGACCGGTCCCTGCGGCAGCCTGCGGCGCAGGTCGGCGACCCGTTCGCGGTGGCGCATCAGATCGATCTCGGCTTCGCGCAGTTCCTCGCGGGCGCTGGCGTATTCGGCCGGTTCCGCGGTGAGGTTGGTTAGGCGCATCGCTGGCTCCTGGACTACCGGCGGTAGTTGTTGCTGCCGCCGCCATTGTCCGCCGTCCTCGGATGCTCGCCAAGTGGGCTCAGCCGACCGGGACCGCCTCGTCGGCCGGCGTTCGACGTGGTGACAGTCGGTAGTCGATGGTGCCGCCGCCCGCCACGAGGGCGCCTTCGATCCACAGGCCCGCCGGTGCACTATCGATCCAATGTAGACATTCGCAGGAGTCGGGCGGGCGCTACGAGACCGGCGGCGGTTCGGGCACGGCGGCGGAACGAATGCCGAACAATCCTTGAACACCTGGCGAAAGGTCGCCGCTCACGGCATGGATTCGGCGGACAACTCTCCTCCCGGGCGATCTCATAGATTGAGTGAGGGCCCACGACGCGATCTCCGCAGCGGGATGAGGATGGACGAGCAGACCACGATGACCAGGGCCCGCGCGGCCGAGCGGGCCGGCGACCTGCTCACCTCGTGGGTCGACCGGCTTCCCGCCCGGCTGCGCCGGGTGCTTTCCCGCGAACTCGTCGGCTTCCTGATCCTGGGCGGGTTCACCTTCCTCATCGATCTCGGGATCCTGGCGGCGCTGCGCGCCTGGACCGCGCTTCCGCTGCCGATCGCCGTGACCGTGGCGTACGTGTTCGCCTTCGGGCTGAACTTCGTGCTCAACCGCACGGTCAACTTCCGGTCGCACGCCCCGGTCGGCGGGCAGGTCCTCCGCTACGCGGTGGTGATCGCCTGCGACTACGGGCTCACGATGGGCGTGACCACCGGAGTTTCCGCGCTGGGCGTCGACTTCCGGCTGGCGCGGATGCTCGCCGGGGCGTGCGTCGCGGCGTTCACCTACACCGCCTCGCGGTGGTGGGTGTTCCGGGAGAAGTCCGGCTGAACCGCACCTTTTGGCATACTGGGCGCGGTGTCCCGCAAAATGTTGATCTTGCCCGTCGTGGCAGGACTTCTCGTCGGCGCGGTGTTCTTCGGCGCACTGGTCTTCGTCGGACCGTCGATAACCTTGCGCGAGAAGGTGTTGCACGAGGAGTCGTCCGAGGCTTCCGGGGTGACCTACGAGTACTCGGGCTCCCAGTGGGCCAGCGAGCTCTACCTGGTTCGGGTTTCCCGGTTGACCGGCACCCAGTACGAGCTGCGGATCGGCCCGGGCGCGGCCGACCACTACTACCCGGTGCAACTGCGGTTCGGCTCCGGTGAGCCGCGGATCCGGTCCGTCGAGTGGCGGCCCGACGAGGTCGCGGTGACCTTGGATTCGGGCGATTCCGTCCACGTGCCGGCGGACAACTTCCGCAGCGTCCGCTAGCTCCCTCGGCCTTCAGCGGGGGTCCGGCGTCCCAGTGCGCGCATCGCGAGCGCTCCGAGGATCGGGCCCGGCGCGAGCACGAGGAAGGCGAAGCGCCAGCCGACGAGCGCGGAGAGCACGGGCACGAGGTTGATCGTGACCACGGTCAGCAGGAAACCGATCGCGGTCTGCGCGGTCAGCGCCGTGCCGACGTAGCGGGAGTCGGCGACCTCGCTGAGCGCCGTCGAGAACACGCCGGAATCGGCGATCACCGCCGCGCCCCAGATCGCGAGCAGCACGAGGAGCAGCGGCCACGACGCGCCGAACACCAGCGGGGACAGCAGGCAGCACGCGCCGCTGACGACGAGCGCCGCCCCGGCCGCGGGAGCCCGCCCGAACCGGTCGGCTCCCCAGCCGCCCAGCAGGCAGCCGACCACGCCAGCGACGCCGATGGCCGCGAACGAGACGAGCCCGACGGTCGTCTCACCGCTCCCGGTGCTAGCGGCCACGAACGACGGCAGCCACGTCCACAGCGCGTACAGCTCCCACATGTGGCCGAAGTAGCCGAGGTTGGCCAGCCTCGGCCCGCGCTCCCGGAACATCTCCAGCGCGTATCGCGGCCGGTGACTCGCACCGCCGCCGGACAGGTGCGGTCCCGGCCGCACCAGCGTCGCCGCCAGCAGCGCCGCACCGACCCCGATGGCAGCCGCGGTGATGAGCACGCCCTGCCAGGGCAGGGCACCGAGCCCCTTGATCAGGTGTGGCAGCGCGGAGCCGACGGTGAGCGCGCCGATGAGCACGCCGAGCGCGAGCCCGCGCCCGGCGGCGCCGAACCACGAAGCCATCAGCTTCATGCCCACCGGGTACACCCCGGCGAGGAAGAAGCCCGCGCACAGCCGGCAGAGCACCGCCGGGCCGAAGCTGTTGGCGAGCAGCGGGACGGCGGCGGTCGCAGCCGCCGCGCCGAGCGCCGAGCAGGCGGCCACCCGCTGCGGCGGGAACCGGTCGGGCAGGTTGAAGGCGGCCGACACGACGGCCCCGGCGACGAACCCGACCTGCACCGACGCGGTCAGCCAGACGGCTTGCATGTCGCTGATGTGCCACGCCTCGCGCAGCGCGGGCACGACGGCGGAGGCGGAGAACCACATCGCCATGGCGAGCACCTGCACGGCGGCGATCAGCCCGAGCTGGACGTACCGGTTACCACTTGCCATTCAACAGCCGCTTTCCGAAAGGACTCCCGCGCTCACCCGCCACTCGGGGCACAACTGCCACCCGGGCCCGGTTTCCGCGGCCCGCACCTCGTTCGCGGGCTGTCGAATACTTCCACAGGCGGCGGCTCGCGGCCACGACGAGGCCGCCCCACCGGCACAGACCTCACTTCCGCCTCAGCTGTAGGCCGTGGGCTCGGGTGGCTCGCCGGTGAGGTAGTGGGCGCCGAGTTCTCGTGCCTTGTAGGTCACCGGGTCGTGCAGCGTCAGGGTTCGGGCATTTCGCCAGAACCGGTCGAAGCCGAACGAACCCGCCGTGGCTCTCGCGCCGATGAACTCGAAGATCCTGGCCGTCGTCTCGTTGACCGTCTTGGTCGCGACGATCTTCGCTGCGGAGATCGTCGCGGCCGCCTCGCCGCGCTGCTCCGCGGTCAGCGCCGCGCCTCGATCCGCCGCGTCCTGCAGCGCGGCCGTGCCGTGGTCGGCGAGCAGCCCGGCCGCCCGGACGCTCGCGACCAGCTCGCCGTAGCCCGCCAGGACGTACGGATCTTCGGTTGCGGCGGCCACGCCGCTGAGCAGCCAGGGCCGGGCGCGTTGGCGGGTGTAGTCGGCGGCTTCCGCGAGCGCACCTTCGGCGATGGCCACGCACGTCTGGGCGAGGATCGCCTGGAACGCCAGCGATGTCAGGGAAATCCGGACGTCGCCGCTCGGCGGCGAGCCCAGGATGTCGTTCGCGCCGATGCGCACGTCGTCGAAAACCACGCTGCCGCTGGCCGACAGGCGTTGCCCGATGTTGTCCCAGTCATCGGGGTGGCCGATGCCGGGCGCGCGGGCGTCCACCAGGAACGTGCGGATCTCGCCGCTGTCGTCCCGGGCGCTCGCGACCAGCCGGTCCGCGACGGCGGCACCGGTGGCGAAGGTCCGCCGGCCGTTGACCAGGAATCCTCCGTCCACAGTGGTCATCTTCAGCCCGGCGTCCGCCGGGTTGGGCGGGCTGCTCACGCCTGCCCAGAACAACCGGTGCTCGGCGGTTTGCCGCCGCATCCACGCCGCCGTCTCGGGATCGCCGAACAGCCCGGCTCGCCACAGGTGCAGGTAGTGGTACCCGAGCAGGTGCCCGATCGAGGGATCGGCCGCCGACACGATCCTGGTCACCGCGTGCGTGGTCACGTGGTCGTCCGGTGGGACGGCGAGCAGTCCCGACCCGCGGAGCAGTTCGACCTCTTCGACCGGCCGCCGGTTCGCGCGGTCCCGGTCGGCGGCGTCGGCTCGCAATCGATCGGCGACCGCCTTCGCACTAGCCAGATCCATGATCCTCCTCGGAATTGCCTTGCCCGCGCCGGAACGCGATGGCCAGCAGCGGCGGCAGGAGCGCGCATTGCGCCGCCACCGCCAGCCAGAACAGGTGGGCGTTGCCGGCCCTGTCGAAGAAGTCGTAGCCGAGGCCGCCGATGATTCCGCTGGCGAAGGCGCCGATTCCGGCCGCGAGGCGTTGCTGTCCGAAGACGACGGCCGGTGCCCGCCCAGAACGGGCGAGGGATTCGAGGTCGTTCTTCAGGAAGAGCACCACCTCGCCAAGGCAGATGACCAGCGCTCCGGCCAGGATCGCGGCGGCGCCGCCGAGCGCCAGCGCCGCCATGCCGGTCGCCATGGCGGCGAAGCCGATCAGCATCGCGCGGGAGTACGGCAGCCGCCCGATCCAGCCGGCCAGCAACGGCTGCGCCACCACCAATCCCAGCGAGTGGAGCATCAGCGCGACGCCGTAGAACACTGTGGACACTCGGGGAACCGCGTAGACCGCCAGGTAGTTGTAGAAGAACATGTGCAGGTACAAGGTCACAACGGTGATCGTGAAGGGCAGCAGGGGAATTCCGGCCAGCACCCGGTCCGGCTTCCCCGCGGGGCGATCGGAACCCTGCTCCACAGGCAGCAGCGCGTGCCCGATCGTCACGACGACGAACAGCGCTGTGACCGTCGCGAACAACGCCGCCGAGTCGTTGAGCACGAACGGCGCGGCGGCGACCGGACCGAGCGCGATTCCGCCGTTGATCGCCGAGTTTCCGGCCGACACCAGCAACGGACGGCGATCCTCCTCGACGCCCAGCAGCAGGTACGCCTTGTTCGCCGGGAGGTAGAGCGCCGCGCCGCAGGAGGTCAGCACCAGCGCGGCGACGGCCGCGACCGGCCAACTCAGCCCGACGACGAACCCGGCGAACCCGGCGGTGCGGATCACCAGCGCCAGCACCATGGTCCGCTGCAAACCGATGCGTTCGGCGACGGCCGCGCCCACGACCGCCCCGGAGAACTGCACGAGCGAGGCGACCGCGAGGACGACGCCGACGATTCCCAGGTTCATGCCGAGGCGCTGGTGCAGCACCACCGACATGTACGGCAGCACCGCGAACCCGCCCAGCGCGATGAAGAACGAGCTGACCAGCAGGAACCATTGTCGGCTGGTGAACGAGGCCACCTCAGCGCCCGGAGACGACCGGGTGCAGGCCGCCGGCGGCGCTGAGCGCGCGGTGCAGCGCGAGCTCAGCCGTCGCCGCCTCGGCCAGCACGATTCCGGTGCAGGCGCGCTGGTCGCCGAGGCTCTCGATGCGGTTCCCGGCCGTCATCGTCGGATACCACTCCGGGCTTCCGGGGAAGCCGGGCAGCCGCTCGATGCCGGCCATGCCGGTGAACGTGCCGATCCGATCGGGGTAGACCAGCACGAACGCCACCGCCGGGCCGGATTCCGCTGTGGCGTCAAGGAGTTCCGGTTCCTTGCCGAGCGCCATGTCGACCATTGCCTCGTAGACGTTGGTGTTCAACGACCGGCACAGCGCCTCCCCCACCATCGCGCCGCCGATGCGGCCGTTGATCTCGACCAGTTCCGGCCCCTCGGCGGTGAGCACGAACTCGACGTGCGCGAAACCGCAGCGGTGGCCGGCCACGGCGAGCACCCGTGACACCCATTGCTCCAGGTCGGCGCGATCCGCGTCCGGGAACGCGACGGGGAACGCGGCGGCTTCCTCCCGCACGTGCGGGTGCCGCGACAGCTGCCTGCTGTGGACGCCCAGCAACCGGGTCCGGCCCGCCCACGTGAGCGTTTCCGCGCTGTACAACGGCCCGGCGAGGAACGGTTCGGCGAGCAGCCGGCCGAACAACCGCCGGTCCGCCGCTTCGGCGACGGCGGTGCGCAGCTGGTCTTCGTCGTGCACGAGCCACACGTTGCGCGAGGAGGTGCCCGCCGAGTCCTTCAGGACGGCGGGCAGGCCGACCTCCCGCCGGACGAGCTCGGCCGCCGACGAGCCGGCCGGCACCGCGATGGCCGTGCCGCGGCTGAGGCCGTGATGGTGCATCAGCACCCGGACCGCAAGCTTGTCGCGGATCGTGCGCGCCGCCTCGGGATCCGGGCCAGCCAGGCCGAACCGAGCCGCCAGCTCGGCACCGGGCAGCAGCCAGGTGTCCGTCGAGTTGATCAGGCCGTCGAGCCCTGGCAGCCGTTCGAGTTCGGCGGTGCAGGCGGCCGTGTCGCGGGTGTCGACGTCGACGACGTCGAGCGCGCCCGGGTCGAGCCGCGACAGTTCGTGCCGGTAGATGTCGCGGTTGCCGGTGAGCAGGCACAGCCGCTGCCCGGCGCGGTCGGCGGCGTCCACCAGGCGCCCCAGGCCGAAGGTCAAGGCTTCCAGCGCTGCGATCGTCATTCCGCCCGCTCCTGTCCGCTCCGCGGCACCCACCGCCGGCGCGCCCACTCCATCGTCGACCACGGCGGCGCGAGATCGTCCAGCGAGGTGATCTCCTTCGGCCGCAGCCCGGCGGGGTCGAGCGCCTCGCGATGCCGGGCGAAAACCCGCTCGACGTAGCGGTGTCCGGTGTCCGCGCCGATGACCAGGTGCGTGCCCTCCGGATGCCGCGCCGACTCCCAGCCAGCGACCAGGTGGGCCGCGCCGGTCGACAGGCCTGCGAACACGGCGTGCTCGCGCAGCAGGCCGACGGCGCCGGCCATCGCGTGCCGGAAGTCGACCCAGTGCACCGAGTCGTAGAGGTGGTGGCGCACGTTGTCGAACCAGATCGAGCTGCCGATCCCCGCGATGATCGCATCGGGATCGCTGAAGCCGTCGCTGCCGAACGTGACGCTGCCGAAGGGCTGCACGCCCAACAGCCGCACCGCCCGGTCCCGCCCGCGCAGCGACTCGACGAGGCCGCCTGACGAGGCGCCGGTGCCGACCGCGGCGACCACGGTCAGCGGCCCGCCCGGCAGCGCGTCGGTGACGAGGTCGGCGAACTCCCGGTAGCCCAGGTAGTGCACGCCGTCGTGGTACTGGCGCATCCAGTGCATCTCGGGGCTTTCGGCGAGGAGCCGGCGCACTCGTCGCACGCGCCGCCGCTGGTCCAGCCGGAGGTCCTGCGAGGGCGGCATCTGGTCCACGTTCGCGCCGAGCACTTCCAGCTGCGCGCGCATCGAAGCGTCCACTGTGGTCGATGCGACGATGTGGCATCGCAGGCCGTAGCGGTGGCAGGCCATCGCGAGCGCCAGCGCGTAGATTCCGCTCGAACTGTCCACGAGGGTCTGCCCGGGCCGAATCGTGCCGCGTTCCAAGAGGGTTCGCACCGCGCCGAGGGCGGCGTAGACCTTCATGGTCTCGAACCGCGCGAGCACGACGTTCTCGCCCAACCGGATCAGGGCAGGCGTCTTCAGCGCGTCGGTGATGTGCTCGTGCACCGTCGCCGCGGTGGCGGGGGCTGTCGCGGTCACGGTTTCACCGCCCGATCGAACGCAGGTAGGCGGCGAAGTCCTCCGCCCCCTTGGCATTGCGCGGCCCGCTGACGGCGTCCCCGTAGGACAGCACGAAGTAGCGCTTCTGCTGCACCGCGGGCACCGACCGCATCGCCGGCAACGATTCGAGGAAGGCCTGCTTGTCCGCGGCGGACTGCCCCGCGTAGTCGATGATGACGATCACCTCGGGTTTCGCGGCGACGATGGACTCCCAGCCGACCGTCGTCCAGCCCTTCGCCACGTCGTCGAGCACGTTCCGGCCGCCCGCGGCGGCAACGATGTCGGTCGGCGCCGCGTACCGGCCCGCCGTGTAGGGCTGGTCCGCGCCCGAGTCGTAGACGAACACCGGCACGGGCGGGACACCGGCCGGGCGGCCCTGCTCGACCTTCGCGATGCGTCCCCGCAGCTCGGCGACGAGTTCGTCGGCCCGCTGCTCGACGCCGAAGATCCGGCCCAGGTTGTGCAGATCCGCGTACAGCGCCTCCAGCGGCGGCACCGGGCGCTTGTCGCCGTAGCCCCAGCACGTTTCGGTGTGCAGGTAGCTGCGGATGCCCACCTGGTCGAGCAGTTGCGGGGTGATCCCGCGCTCCTCGCTGAACCCCGAACCCCAACCGGCCAGCACCCAGTCGGCCTGGGCGTCCACCACGATCTCCCGGGTGATCCGCGAGGTCCCGAGCCTGGGCACCCGCGCATAGTCGTCGCGCCACGGCGAACCGGCGATCGACGGCTCGGCCTGCGCGTTCATCACGTAGCCCCGCATCCGGTCCGCGAGCCCCAGGGCGAACATCTTCTCCGTGCCGCTGACGTCGTAGGACACCGCCCGCTGCGGGCGCGGATAGGAGACCGGCACGCCGCAGTTGGTGATCGTGACCGGCGGCGGGCCGTCCTGGGCGGCCGGTTCCACCGACGCGCCGCAACCGGTGGCCAGCAGCGCCGCGACCAGCGGCACGGCCAGCGACCGGCGCTTCGCGGATCGGATCATGGTCGGGTCCCTTCGTAGTCGGCGCTGAGGTCGTAGAGCAGTTGCGGCGCGCCGCTGCGCGGATGGGTCACGACGGTGACCTCCACGCCGAACACCCGGCGGATCAGCTCGGCGGTGAGGACATCGGCCGGGCTTCCGGTGGCGACCAGCGAGCCGCCGGAGAGCACCGCGAGGCGATCGCAGCTGCTCGCGGCGAGGTTGAGGTCGTGCAGCGCGACGAGCACGGTGAGCCCCGATGCGCGCAGGAACGACAGCAGTTCCACCTGGTGGCGCACGTCCAGGTGGTTGGTCGGCTCGTCGAGCACCAGCACGCGCGGCTCCTGCACCAGCGCCCGCGCGATCAGCACCCGCTGCCGCTCGCCGCCGGAGAGGGCGAGCACGCCGCGGTCGGCGAGATGCGCGATGTCGGCCCGCTCCATCGCCTGCCGGCACAGCTGGTGCTCCCGCGCGCTGAGGGCCTGGTTGCCGCGCAGGTGCGGGGTGCGGCCGAGCGCGACCACTTCCGCCACCGTGAAGTCCAGCTCGCTGCGGCTTTCCTGTGTCAGCGCGGCGATCGACCGGGCGCTCTCGCGCGGTGTCATCCCGGCCACGTCCGCGCCGTCGAGCAGCACCGCCCCGGCGGTGGGGCGCAGCGCCCGGTAGACGCAGCGCAGCGCGGTGGACTTCCCGCTGCCATTGGGGCCGAGCAGCCCGACGATCTCTCCACTGTGGACGTCGAGGTCGAGGCCGCCGACGAGCGTCCGGCCGGCGATCTCCACCGACACCCCGTCCAAGCGCAACTGCATCTACCGGCCTCCGAACAGATATCCGCGGCGCCGCAGCAGCGTGATGAACACCGGCACGCCCACCAGCGCGGTGATCACGCCCAACGGGAGTTCCTCCGGGGCGAACAGGGTGCGCGAGACGAGATCGGCCCACACCAGGAAGCACGCCCCGGCCAGCGGCGCCACCGCCAGCACCCGCCGATGGCTGGAGCCGACGACGATCCGGACCAGGTGCGGCATCACCAGCCCGACGAACGCCACCGCGCCGCTGACCGCGACGAGCAGGCCCGTGACCGCGGAAGTCAGCAGGAACAGCCAGCGACGCAGCACCACCGCGTCCGCCCCGAGGCTCGCTGCCGTCTCGTCGCCCATCGACAGCACGTCCAGCGAACGGCTGTGGCGGCTCAGCACCGCGATGCACAGCAGCACCGCGGCCGCCGCCAGCGGCAGCGATCCCCAGTTCGCCGCGCCCAGGCTGCCCAGCAGCCAGAACAACACCATCCGCGCGGCGTCGCCGTTGGGCGCGAGGAACACCAGCACGCTCATCACGGCCTGAAACCCGTACGCCAGCGCGATTCCGGTGAGCACCAGCCGCAACGGGGTCATCCCTCCGCGACTGCTCGCGGCGGCATAGACCAGCACCGATGCGGCCAGCGCGCCGATGAATGCCGCCGCCGACAGCGCGTACACGCCCAGGCTCGCGAACACCCCGAACACCACCACCGCCGTCGCGCCCACCGACGCTCCCGACGAGATGCCCAGCACGAACGGATCGGCCAGGGCGTTGCGCACCATCGCCTGGATCGCCACCCCGACCACGCTCAGCCCGGCGCCGACGACCACCGCGAGCAGCACCCGCGGCGTGCGGACCTGCCAGACGATGCTGTAGCCGGTCACCTCGTCGGAGCGGATCGTGCCGCCGGTCAACGCCGCGTGGAGGTAGCGCACGACGTCCTCCGGCGACACCACCGTCGGCCCCAGCGCGATGCCCGCCAGCACCGACACGACCAGCACCGCCGACAGCACGAGCACGACCGCGAGCAGCCGCACTCGGCCGCTCCGCGTCGGCGGGCGGGGTGCTACGGCCGTCGGTTCGTCCCGGCCCTGCTGCATTCGGCATCCTCCTGGCGCATCCGTCCTCCCGGTAGTCGGACCGGCACCGCTCGAAGTTCCCGGGAAAGATCAATCGCGCCGTATTCCCCGGACTATCAACCGCTGCGCGTGGTTGTCGTAGGGTTCCGCGCCGAAACCGCCGAAGCACTCGACGGCCGCGAAGCCCGCCGCCTCGAACAGCGCGACCAGCTCCGCCGCGCTGTAGACGAAGCAGGTGATCGACGCGTGCTTCGCCACGTCGCCGCGCACCAGCGTCCAGTCGGTCCGGAACCGGGTCCAGCCGTCGAAAACGGTGTCGCGCATGACGACCATGCCGTCGTCGAGCTCCACCACCTTCGGCGGCCCGACCCAGCCGGCGTAGATCTCCTTGCCGAGCACGTCGACCAGCAACTGCCCGCCCGGCGCCAGCGAAGCGTGCGCGTTGCGCAGCACCTGGAGGTTCCGCTCCGGATCGTCGAAGTAGCCGAACGACGTGAACAGGTTCAGCACCACGTCGAACTCGCCCGGCCGCACGTGATCCAGCACGTCCGAGCGCACCAGCCGGGCCTGCACGCCGGCATCCGCGCACGCCTTCTCCGCTTGCGCCAGCAGCAGCGGGCTCAGGTCCACGCCCGTCACCGGATATCCGCGGCGCGCGAGCGGCACGGTGAACAACCCGATCCCGCAGCACTGGTCGAGAACCCGCGCCCCAGCGGGAAAGTCGAACAGCGGCGAGCCCGCCACCACCTCGGCCGCCAGCGCGGCCCGCTCGGGCGAGAACATCACCGGTGAGAAGACCGACCACAACTCGTCGTCCGCGTACCAGGCCATTCCGGCGGTCCTCCTAGAATCGATGCGCGCCGTCGACACACCTGTCGGACCGGGAACGCCCGCGGTTCCCGCCGTCGGACGTGAAATTTCCCGCCGGCTGGGAAAATCCTGCAAGAGGGCTGTGCGCCCCGGCACACCGCGCAGGCAGCTGTATTCACAGCGTCACCGGCCTACTAGCCTGCCGGGCTATGAGTCGCTCGGAAGCCGAGGACGCCCGGCTGACAAAGCTGGCGCTGGCGGCGAGATCAGGTGACCGCGGTGCGTTGGAGGGCTTCATCCGGGGCACCCAGCGCGACGTGTGGCGCTTCATCGCCCACCTCGCCGGCGTCCACCTCGCCGACGACCTCGCGCAGGAGACCTACCTGCGGACGCTCAAGAGCATCCGCCGGTTCTCCGGGCGTTCCTCGGCACGCACCTGGCTGCTGTCCATCGCCCGCCGCGTGGTCGTCGACCAGGTGCGCTACGAGCGTTCCCGGCCCCGCACCGACTCCGGGGCGGACTGGGTCGCCGCTGCCGACCGGGGCGCGGGCGGGCTGGCGGGTTTCGAGGGCATCGTCGAGCTGAACATCCTGCTGGACGAGCTCGACGACGAACGTCGCGAGGCGCTGCTGCTCACCCAGGTGCTCGGTCTGTCCTACCAGGAAACCGCCGAGGTCTGCGGCTGCGCGATCGGCACCGTGCGCTCCCGGGTGGCTCGCGCGCGCGAGCAGCTGCTCGAAAAAACCGCCCAGCAGTCCGAAGGAACCGGTTGAACCAGCAACCCGCCTGGAACTCCGGGCGTACTTCGAGCGACAGTATGGACGTGGACTGCTACACGTACCGCGAGGCGCTGTCGGCGAGGCTGGACGGCGAGCCGGCGCCAGTGCCCGATGACCAGCTGGAGGGCCACCTCGCGGATTGCGCTGCCTGCCGGTCCTGGCAGCAGCGCGCGGCGGAGCTCAACCGGGCGCTGCGAGTCCGCCCCGTCGAACCGACACCGGACATCGCGCAGTCCGTGCTCGACGCCGCCCGGACGATGCGCGACGTCCCGCGCCGGTGGCCGCGGCTGCTGCTCGCGGGAGTCGCGCTGTGCCAGGTGGCGCTGGGAATCGCGCAGGTGCTGGGCGTGAACCACTTCGCGGACCACGGCATGGGCGACGCCATGACCGGGCACCTGCTCAACGAGAGCACCGCGTGGAACCTGGCGCTCGGCCTGGGCATGCTGTGGACGGCCTGGCGGGTCCGCGCGAGCACCGGCCTACTGCCGGTGATGGCCGCGTTCCTGGTGGTGCTGAGCGGTTTCAGCGTCTTCGACGTCATCAACAACGCGGTGCCCGCCACCCGCCTGCTCTCCCACGGCCTGCTCGTCGTGGGCCTGGTGCTGCTGCTAGTGGTGCGCCGCGATCTGTCGCGCTGGCGCCCGCGCCCGGGAGATGCGCAGAACGCGCACCCTCGCTCGACCACGACCACCGACCCGCCCGAGGACCGCAAACCCGACCCGCAATCGGAGAACCACCGGTACCTCGGCCCCACCGGCTACCGACGTGCGGGCTGACCACCAAGCGCTACGCGTCCTCGGGAGCCCGCCGCCAGTTGACCACGGGGCCGTGAGTCTTTTGGGCTGCTATAGCCGCCGTGCGCGCGCGACGGCCAGCGCCACCCACGGTGTCAGCTGCAGCAGAGCGAGCACGCCGAGCGACAGGATAAGCAGGATTACCTGCGTCTCAT
>NZ_JBFAKG010000012.1:91946-99716 GCF_040655595.1 Saccharopolyspora sp. NPDC050389 | reverse complement strand
GTCTTTTGGGCTGCTATAGCCGCCCAAAAGACTCACGGCCCCGGGCCTGCGGAAACGTCGCTCCACTAGCTGAGCAGCTGCTCACCCGCGCCGCTAGTCGAAGGTGATGAGCTGGCGGGCGACTTCGCCCTGCTTGAGGTTTTCGTAGGCCTCGTTGACGTTGGCCAGGGTGGTCGTGCCGCTGATCATCGAGTCGAGGTCGAGCCTGCCCGAGAGGTACATGTCCACGTAGCGGGGCATGTCGACGCGGAAGCGGTTCGAGCCCATCGTCGAGCCCTGGATCTTGCGCTCGCGGAGGAACGAGTAGCCGTCCAGGGAGATCTTCTCGCCGAACGGGATCATGCCGATGATCGTCGCCGTGCCGCCGGGGCGGAGCATCTGGAAGCTCTGCTCGGCGGCGCTGGCCAGCCCGACCGCCTCGAAGGCGTGGTCCACGCCGCCGGAGGTCAGCTCCAGCACCGCCTGCACCGCGTCCACATCGGACGCGTCGACCACGTCGGTGGCGCCGAACTTCGCCGCCAGGCGCAGCTTGCCCGGCAGGCGGTCGACCGCGATCACCCGGCCCGCGCCGGCGATCGCCGCGCCCTGGATCGCGGCGAGCCCGATCCCGCCGCAACCGATCACCGCCACGGTCTCCCCCGGCCGCACCCCGGCGGTGTTGAACACCGCGCCGAGCCCCGTGGTCACCCCGCAGCCGATCAGCGCCGCCTTGTCCAGCGGCATGTCCGGCCGGATCTTCACCGCCGCGTGCTCGTGCACCAGCATGTACTCGGCGAAGCTCGACGTGTTCAGGAACTGGTGCATCGGCTCGCCGCCGCGGCTGAGCCGCTGCGGGCCGTCGGCCGGGCGCACCACGTCCTCCTTGATGCACAGGTTCGGGCGGCCGGTGATGCAGTACTCGCAGTGCCCGCAGAACACCGACAGGCAGGTGATGACGTGGTCGCCGGGCGCCAGGCCGGTGACCGCCGACCCGACCGCCTCGATCACCCCGGCCGACTCGTGCCCGAGCACCACGGGCAGCGGATGCGGGTACTTGGCCTCCATGAAGTGCAGGTCGGAGTGGCACACCCCGGCCGACGCGGTGCGGATCAGGATCTCGTTGGGGCCGGGCGAATCGAGGTCGACGTCGCTGATCACGAGCGGTCCTGGGGCGGTCTCCAGCACTGCGGCCTTGCACTGCATGGCGTCTCCTGCCGTGAACACAGAGGGCTGTTCTGGAATCTCCTTCTAACTCGGGATCGCCCGGCGTGTCAACGACTACTCCGCGGCGGCGACCGGCGAGCGCGGATCCCGGGCGGGCCAGCGGTCGTGGTCGGCCTGCGCCAGGAAGCGCTCGACGTGGTGGTTGAACAGCTCGGGCTCTTCGAGGTTCGTGAGGTGGCCGGTCTTGGGCAGCACGACGAGGCCGCTGCGCGGAATCGTCCGTTTGAGCATCAGGTCGGCCTCCAGCACGCCGTCGTCCTCGTCGCCCGCGACGATCAGCGTCGGCACGTCCATCGCCGCCAACTCCGGCCGCAGGTCGTACAGGGACGGCCGGGTCATCTGCACGCCGCGCATCGTCCGCGCCGCTCCCACCGGGTCGTGCTCGGCCAGCACTGCGACGTGTTCGGCGTGCCCGCGCGGGTCCTTGTTCTGGAACTGCACGCGCGCCGGGCCGTAGCCGTACCACTTGGCCACCTCGGCCGGGCCGTCGGTTTCGAAGGCCACCGCGAGCGATTCGAATTCCGCGCGGAACTTCTCCCGGGCGCCGGGATGCGCGCCGTAACCGCAGCCGGCGACGACCAGCGACCGCGCCCGACCGGGGTGGCGGAGTCCGAAGTGGAGCGTGCAGAACCCGCCCATCGAGTTGCCCACGACGTGCGCGCGGTCCGCGCCGATCGCGTCGAGCACCGCCACCAGGTCGTCGACCGCGCGGTGCTGACCGTAGCGCTCCGGTTCGGCGGGCACCTCCGACGGCGGGTAGCCGCGCGCCGCGTAGACGACGCAGCGGTACCGGCGGGCGAAGTGCCGGACCTGCGGCTCCCACGAGCGGTGGTCGCCGCCGAACTCGTGCGCGAAGACCAGCGGCACGCCGGTGCCGGTTTCCTCGTAGTACAAGCGGATTCCGTCATCGGTGGTCGCGAATGGCATCCGGGCCTCCCAGTCGAGTGCCGCATTGTCACCCGCCGAACACGCCTCCCACAACGCCTGTCGGGCACAGCGGCCGTCGTGCCCGGCCACTAGGCTTGGCGGCGCACTTTGTCATCGAATTGTGGGGAGCGAACCCATGGCGATCGCCCGCGCCGATCGAGTCGACCGCGAAGCCCTGCTGGAGTTCCTGCGGCCCCGGCACCGCGGCGTCCTGGTCACCACCCGCTCCGACGGCCGCCCGCAAATGTCGCCGCTGACCTGCGGTGTGGACACCGATGGCCGGATCGTGGTGTCGACCTACCCGGAGCGGGCCAAGACCCGCAACGCCCGCCGCGACCCGCAGGTGTCGATCTGCGTGCTCTCCGACGAGTGGAACGGGCCGTACGTGCAGGTCGACGGCCGCGCCGAGGTGCTGGACATGCCCGCCGCGCTCGACGGGCTCGTCGAGTACTTCCGCTGCATCTCCGGCGAGCACCCGGACTGGGCCGAGTACCGCGAGGCGATGGCCCGGCAGGGCAAGTCGCTGATCCGCATCCACATCGAGCGCTGGGGCCCGATCGCCACTGGCGGCTTCCCGCCCCGCCTCGGCTAGCCCGGCTCACGCGGCCCCTGGAAGCGCGGGAGGGAGATCGCGAGGGCTGCGAGCCAGCCGAAGCCGACGACGAGGGTCAGGCGTTGGAGGAGGCCGCCGACCGGCGTGAGCGCCGGATTCTGGGCGAACCCGGCGCCGGCCAGCGCGAACCCGATCAGGAACACGACCGCCGTGCCGATCGAGTAGGCGGCCCATCCCCGATGACCGGTGCGGGCGAGGCGGTAGCCGACCACGCAGCAAGCCGCGGGCAGCGCCGTGAACACCGGTGTCGAGAAGAGGTCGTGCAGCACGCCGTGCGTAGTTCGCACCAGGGGCACCGGCGGCGTGCCGGGCGGGTAGCCGCTGATCGGGTCCGCCGCGAAGAACCCGGCGCCGATCAGCCCGACGCCCACCAGCCCGATCAGCACCGGCGCCCAGCGGCCACCGCCGAGCTGCCGCAGCGCGGGCCGCAGTCCGGCGGCGAAGGCGAGGATCAGCAGGCCGGTGACGATGAAGTTCACCGCCTGCACCCAGCCGGACTCCCCGATCGACAGGGAGCTCACCGGATGCCGCAGCGGGCTGTAGTCCGCTCGGAACGCGCCCTCCACCAGGAACAGCACGACGAACAGCACCGCGCCGATCGCCCCGCAACCGAGCAACGCCCGCTCGAAGCGCCGAATCCCCGCCATGGCACCAAAGCCTACGTCGGTGGTCGCCCTTTACATCCTGCTCAGGTGCGCGGCGTCGTGCGCGCCGGACAGGGGTCGTGAGTGATTTTTCCGGTTCTTACCGGAATCACCACTCACGAGCACCAGAACTTCGGTGCGTCGCCTCCCGACGCGCCAACTCCTGTGGACAACTCCCGCAATTTCAATGGAAATCGGAGGTCCGATTTCCATTGAGCGTTTTTCATCCTGGTCAGCCCACAGCCGCGGGTCGCAAAGCTGCACGTCGATGGGGTGTCGCATGCGCCGCAGGCGCATAACCCACCTACGACACGTGCACCGCCGCGGGTTCACTGCGCCCGTGCCCCTGGGGCACTCCTGGGCGAGGACGGCCCTGACGCCGTGTATTGGACATACATAAGTCAGGGCACCCACAGACCAGGGAGCCTCTGAGGTTCCGCTACCCGCACCGCCACGCAAATTGAGGTTGGAAAAACCTCATTGAAATCGAAGACCTCGTGACGTGAGACAGCACCCGAACGGGTTCCGGACCCTATTGGAGGGCTTCGCCCTTGCGGTCCGGCAGCAGGAACATCATCAGCATGTCCGCCGCGTACAGCACCGCGAGGAAGGCGATGGCGACCGCGAAGCTGGACGACTGGGCGATCAACGCGAACACGATCGGCGCGAAGCCGCCGACCGCGCGCCCGAGGTTGAACAGCACGTTCTCGGCGGTCGCACGCGCCGCCGTCGGATACAGCTCGGCCATCAGCGCCCCGTAGCCGCCGAGCATGCCGTTGACGAACACGCCCATGATCGCACCGCCGACGAGCAGCGCGTACTGGTCGGTGAGCTGGCTGTAGCCCAGCACCGACACGATCGCCCCGGCCTGGAAGATCCAGAACGTGCGGCGGCGGCCGATCCGATCGGCGAGCTGCCCGAAGATCCACATGCCCGCGGCCATGCCCAGCACCGTCACCGCGGTCCAGGTGCCGGATTTGGTGAGGCTGAACCCGAACTGCTTGGACAGGTAGGTCGGAAGCCACGTCATGATGCCGTAGTAGCCGAAGGTCTGCACCGAGCACAGCACCAGCAGCGCGATGCTCGACCGCGTCGTCCGCGCATCGGCGAACAGCAGCCGCAGCGGGAAGCGCCGTCGTTCGCGCTCGATCTTGGTGAACGCCTCGGGTTCGGCGAGCCGGTTGCGCAGCACGAAAGCGATCAACGCGGGGATCGCGCCGATCACGAACAGCGTCCGCCAGCCCCACGCGGTCACGATCGGCCCGGCCGCCAGCGTGCCGATCAGCACGCCGGCCTGACCGCCGACGCCGACCAGGGACGTGGCCCGCGCCCGCATCTTCGCCGGCCAGGTCTCGGCGACCAGCGCCATGCCCACGCCGAACTCGCCGCCGAGTCCGACTCCCGCGATGAACCGGTAGATCGCCAGGTCGAGGTAGCCCTGCGCCAGCGCGGTGAGGCCGGTGAACACCGCGAACAGGATCACCGACCAGGTCAGCGTCCGGACCCTGCCGAAGTAGTCGCCCAGGATGCCGAACACCACGCCGCCGAGCACCGCACCGATGAGCGTCACCGTGGCCAGCGAACCCGCCTCGGTCTGGGACAGCCCGACGTCGAGGCTGATCGCGGTCAGCGCGACACCGAGGATGAGGTTGTCCATCCCGTCGATGCCGTAACCGACAGCGGATGCGACCATCGCCTGCTTCGCATAGCGGCTCGGTCGCTCATCAGAATTGTCTTGCTCGCGGGCAGGCGTCGCTTGTCGGCCCATTCGATGACTCCTGGTCTGCGGGAGGGCACGGCGTGTGATGGTGCTAGATTTCGCCGTGCGGATGCTGGGCATCAGCATCCACCGGACATCTCGGCGGGTAAAGGTCGAGGCCGCCCGACGAGGCGCGCATCACTCCCACTTGGACAGTCCACATTGGACATTTGGCGCATTTCGGAGGACAGCTCATGGCGCGCCGAGCCTCGGATCCCTGGGACGGCGACCAGCCGCCGCACCTGCCGTGCCGCCGCGGGGAACTGCCCGAGATCTGCCTGCTGCCGGGCGATCCGGCGCGAGTGGACCTCGCCGCCGAGGTGCTGAGTTCCTTCCGCGTCCTCGGGCAGAACCGGGAATTCCGTGCGGGTACCGGCGTTTTCAACGGCGTCGAGATCGGCGTGTGCTCGACCGGGATCGGCGGACCGTCCACCGAGATCACGCTCGTGGAACTGGCCGGGCTGGGCGTGCGCACGGTGATCCGCATCGGCGGCATGGGCGCGATGCGCCCGGAGATCGAGCCCGGCACGCTCGGCATCGTGCAGCGCGCCCGGCGCGAGAGCGGCGCGGCGCGGCATTACCTGCCGGACGGAGACGCGGTGCCCACCCCGGCCGTCGCCGAGGCGCTGACCGCCGCCGCGCAACACCTCGACCGGCCGTCCCGCCCGATCACCGTGCTGTCGACCGACTCCTACTACCTCGGCCAGGGCCGGCCGCTGCCGCGCTGGGAAGACCGCGCCGCGGAACGCATCCGCCAGGTCGAGCAGTCCGGTGTCGACGGGATGGACATGGAGGCCGAGACCGTGCTCGCCGTCGGCCGCGCGGTCGGCCTGTCGGTGGGAGCGGTCCTCGCGGTGCATGCCAACCGCGCCACCGACGCGTGGCTTGAGGAGTACCGCGACCCGCAGCTGGACGTCGTGCGGGTCGCGGCGACCGCCGCCGTCCTCCTCACCGCCCGGCGGGACTGAATCCCGGCGCCGAAGCGGTTTCGAAGGCGTGGGCGATCCGGTAGAGGGTCGCTTCGTCCCAGTGGCGACCGATGAGCATCATGCCGATCGGCAGGCCGTCGCCGCTCCCGCAGGGCAGGCTCAGCGCCGGGTGGCCGGTGGCGTCGAACGGTGCGACGTTGCCGATCATCTCGAACGATCGCTGCACGATCAGCTCGCGCGGGGCGTCCGCGGGCGGCAGCGGCGTCGCCTTCATCGGCAGCGTCGGCATGACCAGCACGTCGAACTCCGCCAGCGCCGCATCGTAGGCTGCCGTGAGGGTGCGGGTCAGGTTCTGCGCCTTCGCGTAGGTGGTGCCGCCGTAGCGGCGCCGGAACAGGTTCCCGGCCAGCATCAACGCTTTCAGCGACTCGCTGAACTCGCCGACCCGATCCTGCCAGCCGCGCATCGCGTCCACCAGGCTCGTCACGTACTGGCCGCGCCAGTTCATGCCGAACCCGTTGCCCAGCAGCATCTGCCACACGGCCCCTTCGAGGGCGATCGGGCTCCAGATCGCCACGCCCGAGCTGTGCAGCGGCACCGATGCTTCCGCGACCTTCGCGCCCAGCCCGGCCAGCACGCCCGCCGCCTCGCGCACCGCCTCGTCCACGTCGGATTCGGCGCCGGCCGTGCCGAATCCCTCGCGCACCAGGCCGATGCGCAGGCCACCGCAGTCGCCGGTGAGCGCCCGCGTGTACACGTCGGTCCGGGTTGCGATCTGGCGCGGGTCGAGCCCGTCCGGACCGGCGATCGCCTCCAGCACCAGCGCGTTGTCGGCGACGTTGGCGGTGATCGGGCCGGCGTGGTCGATGGTGGCCTCGATCGGCATGATCCCGGTGTAGGGCACCAGGCCGTGCGTCGGCTTCATCCCGACCGCGCCGCACCACGACGACGGAATCCGGATGGAGCCGCCCTGGTCGCCGCCGATGGCCAGGTCCACCTCGCCCGCGACGACCAGCGCGGCCGAGCCCGAGGACGAGCCGCCTGCGGAGTGCGTCGGCTTGTGCGGGTTGCGGACCGGCCCGTCGGCGCCGGTGTGCGAGCCGCCGGAGAAGCAGAGGAACTCGCAGTGCGCCTTCCCCGCGATGGTGGCGCCCGCGTCCAGCAGCCGGGTCACCACCGTGGCGTCGACGTCCGGGACGTAGCCCTTCAGCGTCGACGAGCCGTTCATCATCGGCACCCCGGCCAGGCAGATGTTGTCCTTGAGCGCGACGGTGCGGCCCGCCAGCGGCCCGTCGTCGCGGGTGCGCAGCTCGGTGCGCGCGTACCACGCGCCCAACGGGTTGTCGCCGGGTTCGCTCCACTGCCGCTGCGGGATCTCGGCGATGGGCTCCTCGAGCGCGTCGACAACCCGGTACGCCTCGACGTTCGCCGCGATCAGCGACAGGTACGAATCCGTTGTCGCATCGTCTAGTTCCAGTCCCAGTTCCGCTGCTGCGGCTTGCAGTTCGGCCCGGTCCGGATCCGGCACAGCCATCGCTACCTCCCACGTCGCGGACCAGGCGAGGCTACGCAGGAGACCGCGGGCGGCGGTAGATCTTCTTGGGTGACAACGGGAGGCCGGGGCACCCGCAGCCCGGTCATGTGGTAGGCGTTGCAGCGCGTCGCGTATCCGCCGATCTCGGCGTAGATCCGCGC
>NZ_JBFAKG010000012.1:19258-91936 GCF_040655595.1 Saccharopolyspora sp. NPDC050389 | reverse complement strand
CGAGAGCGGTGGCCCCGTCTCGGCGGTTCTGTGGTTCTGTTTGCAGAGCCAGACCCCCCACCAACCCCGCCCGCGCCCCGGTCAGTGCCGGTGGTGTGTGACCAGCTCGTGGTCGGCGCCCGCCGGGTGGGCGTGGATCGTCGCGCTGCCGAGTCGCGGCAGGGCGTGCCGCAGGTGATGCTCGGCGTCGTGCGCGACGCGGTGCGCATCGGCGAGGCTGAGCTCCGGGGCGACGTCCAGTTCGGCCTCCGCGTGCAGCGCGTGGCCGATCCAGCGCATCCGCAGCCCGCCCACCGCGCGCACCCCTGGCGCGCCGGCCAGCGCCAGCTCCGCCCGGCCGACCAGCTCCGGATCGACCGCGTCGAGCACCCGGCCGAGGACCTCCTTGGCCGAGCCCCAAAGCACCGCGACGATCGCCGCCGTGATCAGCAGCCCGATCGCCGGGTCGGCCCACCGCCAGCCCAGTGCGGCGCCACCGGCCGAGCCGAGCACGGCGAGGCTGGTGAAACCGTCGGTGCGCGCGTGCAGGCCGTCGGCGACCAGCGCGGCCGAGCCGATCTCCCGGCCCACCCGGATGCGATAGCGGGCGACCAGCTCGTTGCCGGCGAAGCCCAGCAACCCGGCGGCCGCGAGCCAGCCCAGGTGCTCGACCTGCTGCGGATCGACCATCCGCCGAAACGCCTCCCAGCCCGCCAGCGCCGCCGACACCGCGATCACCGCGAGGACGACCAGCCCGGCGAGGTCTTCGGCGCGGCCGAGCCCGTAGGTGAAGCGGCGGGTCGCCGCGCGCCTGGCGAGCAGGAACGCGACCGCGAGCGGCACCGCGGTCAGCGCGTCGGCGAAGTTGTGCAGGGTGTCGCCGAGCAGCGCGACGGACCCGGTGAAGGCCACCAGGACGGCCTGCCCGATGGCGGTGATCAACAGCGCCGCGAAGGAGATCCACAGCGCCCGCATGCCCTTGCGGCTGGCCTCCAGCGGGCCGTCGACGACCTCGGCGGCGTCGTGGCTGTGCGGCGTCACCGCGTGCTTCAGCCCCGCCCAAACGCTGCCGTGGCCGTGGCCGTGGCCGTGTCCATGTCCATGTCCGTGCTGTGGAGTCTTCTTTCCGGAATCCACCTGGCCTCCTCGGGTCCGGCGACCGGAACACCCGAACGATAGGCCGCAGACCAGCTGTGCGACAACGCTGCTACTGGGAATCAGTTGCAGGAGAAGGCCATTTGCGACAGCTCTCGAAGTCCAAATTGGACTTCCAACGCGAAGCTCCGGCACTGCTGCGGCGGTTGCACCCAGGGCGCGAATCGTTGGCCGGGATGCGGCTCTCCCTAGCGGAGGCGACGCACCGCGGCGCTGCCACCGATCAGCAGGAGCAACGCGGCGAGTGCCCAGCGGCGCTTCTCCTTGGTGTCGTGACCGACGGACCCGCCGCCCGGTTCCGGCGTCGCCGGCGCGTAGCCGCCCGGTTCCGGCAGCAGAAGTGGGGACGGCGGCAGCGAAGGCGGAACGGCACTGCTCGGAGGTGTCGGGCGCTGGGTGGGCGGCGCCGAAGTCGGGGACGGGGTCAGTCGCGGTGTCGACGGCGTCGGGGACGGCGACCGGGTCGTAGACGGCGGGGTCGTAGAAGGTTGGGGCGGCAAGGGTGGGGGCGGCGGCTGGGGCGACGGGGTCCGGGTCAGGCATCCGGTCGCGTCGGAGCCCAACATCGGCGGCAAGGTGGCCAGCTTCTTCACCGAGCCGTCCCGGCCGACGCGGTACAGCCCGCCCGCCTCGTCGGCCGTGACGTACAGGGCCCGGTCCGGGCCGATCACCACCGATCCGTAGCCGCTCGGCGGCAGACCCGGCGCGTCGGCCAACTCGGTGACCCGCCCGCTGACCCGGTCCAGCCGCGCGACCGCCGCCGTGCCCCGGTGGGTCATCGACACCCCGTACAGCTCGCCGTCCACCGGATCGACGTCGAAGTCGTCGAGCCCGAACGGCCAGTGCGGCGACCGGATCGCCGTCGTCGCCAACACGCTCAGGTAGATCGGGTCGACCGGATTGACGTCCACTGTGTACAGATAGGATCCTTGCCGCACGTACCAGCGGTTTCCCTTGATCGCACCGGCCGTCGGCGCGGCGAGCGGGTACCAGGGCGTGTCCACGCGGCCGACCCGCACCGGCCCCAGGTCGTGCGTCCGGCCGGCCCGGTCCAGCGTCACCACGTGGGCGCCGTCCGGGAACGGCCCGGACCGGCCGAACGCGGCCATGCCGTACACGAGGCCCTGCGAGCCGGCGTGACCGAGCGCGTTCAGCCGGTAGTCCAGCGTCCCGATCCGGACGCTTTCGGCGGCCGGCAACGTCACCCGGTACAGCGCGGAAGTCGCGCCCAGGCCAGCGTTGCGGACCTGCAGCACCGTGCAGCCAGGGGCCGCGCCGGCGGACACCACCCAGGCCACCGACGCCGCCAGCACCACCATCGCCGAGGCGGCCGACACCGCCGCGACCCGCCACCACCTCAACTTCGACCGAGCCGATCGAGCGCCCACATGAACGCGTCCGGGCCGATCCGCGATCCGCCGCTGAACGGGTTCTGCAGCTGGAAGATCGCGAACAGCAGCAGCGCCAGCGCGCCGGCCAATGTGGACACCAGCACGATGTGCGGGAACAACCTCGTGCCACCGAAGAGGTTCGGCAGCAGCACGCACACCACGCTGCCCAGGATCAGCACGAGCCACACCACCGCCACCACGCCGCGGTCGAACGCCCTGGTGAGCCGCTCGTGCCGCTCCTCGTAGACCTGGCCGAGTTGGGTGATCGCCTCGGTCTTGCGGTCCTCCTCGAACTCGCCGTCGGCCGGCGCCTGCAACACCGCCGCGCGCAGCTGGTCGAGCTGCGCCCAGCCCTGCCCGGCCACCTGCGTGCCCTGCTGCATGACGGGCCACTCCTCTCCGACGACCGTCTGCAGGTATTGCACGCTGAGCTCGCGCGCCTCGTCGCCGGCCGGCGCGGGCAGCGAATCCACCGCCCAGGAAACCGAAACCAGGGCCTGCGCCTCCCGGTAGACGCCCTCCCGCGCGTCGGTCACGGTGTCGAACAGCGTCACCAGCACGAAAGCAAGCACCACGGCCTGCAGGCCGCTGACGATGGTGAACACCTGACCGGCCGCGTCGTTGTTGCTAGGTCTCCCCTCGTCCTGGCCGAGCCTGCGCACCAGGTAGCCGATCACCGCGGCGGCCACCGACGCGCTGAGCACCCAGATCAAGCCGTTGAGGTAGATGCTCATTCCGCACCTCCGGCGGCGGATTCGCCGCGCACCACGACTTTCCGGGGCTCCGGCACCAGCAGGTCGCCGACGTCGCACCCGAGCACCGTGCAGATGATCTCCAGGTCGTCCAGCTTCAGGCTGGCCGGGGTCTTGGACCACAGCCCGGACATCTTCCCGGCGGAGATGACCAGGCCGTGCTCGGCCAGCTGCCGCTGCAGCTCGGTGGCCTTCCAGATGCCTCGCTGCGCCGCGACCAATCGCAGGTTCCACTTCACGACGACATCTCCCTTCGATCCGCTCCGATCGACTGGACGCCGCATTCGCACACGATCCGCCGCCTCCCAAACTCAAGCCGTGGGCGCCGGTAACGCCCGGCCGACGAATTTTCAGAATTCCCGAAGAAGAACCGCGAAGAACTATGTTTCAACCGTGGACCGAACAGTACTACCGCGGCACCGGAACACAGATAACCCGATTCGTGGAATCCGAGATCACAGGCATCATCGCCCAGCCGGAGCATTGGCCCGCCGGAATATTCCGGATATCGCGCTCGCGATTGGTGCACCCGAGTAGCGGATCGGTCGAATACCGGAATAAATGCCGCAGATGATCACGCTGCGTTCCACGCAAGCGGCAATTCAGGTGATATCGACGGTGCGACATTTGCGCTCGATCTGCCCGGCACACGAAGCACGTTCGGGTGACTGTACGGCCGAGATCGCTGATGCTAACGTCGCCGTCGGCAACGAGAAACGATGCCGCAGAACAGGCGAGCATTCCCATTGGGACATTTCCATTCGGACACCTCTAATTCTCTGAACAATCACGGTTCAGCATTTCCTGCCCGCCTCTTTACGAACAGAGATGATTGGTGGTATTGGCGTGACTGTGACGGAACCGCTCAACACCGACGACGGCGATGCGCCGCAGTTGAGCCTGAGCACGGCGGCGGCCCGGAACCTGGCCACCACGACCAAGTCCGTCCCGCAGATGCAGGGCATCACCTCGCGCTGGCTGCTGCGGCTGCTGCCATGGGTGCAGGCCGCCGGCGGCGCGTACCGCGTCAACCGCCGGCTGAGCTACACCCTCGGCGACGGCCGGGTCACCTTCACCAACACCGGCGCCGAGGTGCGGGTCATCCCGCAGGAGCTGCGCGAACTCCCGCTGCTGCGGGGATTCGACGACGACGCGGTGCTCAGCGCGCTCGCGGATCGTTTCGTGCAGCGGGAAATCGAACCGGGCCAGGTGATCGCCACCGCCGGGCAGCAGGCCGACCAGGTCGTGCTCATCGCGCACGGCAAGGTCAACCAGGTCGGCACCGGCGAATACGGCGACGACACCGTGCTGAAGGTGCTCGCAGGCGGCGAGTTCTTCGGCGCGCACGTCCTCGCCGGCGACTCGACCACCTGGCAGGCGACCTACAAGGCGGTCACCCCCTGCACCGTGCTTTTCCTGCGCCAGCAGGTGTTCCGGGACATGAACGGCAACTCCGAGGCGCTGCGCGAGCACATCCGCAACGCGCTGTCCGGCCCGAAGGGCGCGCACAACGTGCACGGCGAGGCGGACATCGAGATCGCCTCCGGGCACACCGGCGAGCCGACGCTGTCCGGGACCTATGTGGACTACGACCTCGCGCCGCGCGAGTACGAACTCAGCGTCGCGCAAACGGTTCTGCGGGTGCACAGCCGCGTCGCGGATCTCTACAACCAGCCGATGAACCAGACCGAGCAACAGCTGCGGCTGACCATCGAGGCCCTCCGCGAACGGCAGGAGGAGGAGCTGGTCAACAACCGGGAATTCGGGCTGCTGCACAACGCCGACCTCCGCCAGCGCATCCACACCCGCACCGGCCCGCCCACACCGGACGACCTGGACGAACTCCTGACGCTCGTGTGGAAGGACCCCGGATTCTTCCTCGCCCACCCGCGCGCCATCGCGGCCTTCGGGCGGGAGTGCAGCAAACGCGGGATCTACCCGCAGAGCATCGACCTGGGCGGCCACCAGGTGCCGGCGTGGCGCGGCGTGCCGATCCTGCCGTGCAACAAGCTGCACGTCAGCAACACCCGCACCAGCTCGATCATGCTGATGCGCACCGGCGAGGAGAACCAGGGCGTCGTCGGCCTGCACCAGACCGGCATCCCGGACGAGTACCGGCCCGGCCTGTCGGTGCGCTTCATGGGCGTCAACGAGCAGGCGGTCATCTCCTACCTGGTCAGCGCCTACTACTCGGCGGCGATCCTGGTGCCGGACGCGATCGGAGTGCTCGAACACGTCGAGCTCGGCAGGGAGAGCTGAGCGACGCACAGACCCCGGAGCGGGTGGCCGCGACCCGCCCGCTCCGGGCCCGCGAAAGACCTTTCCGCCGAGCAGCGCAAGGAGAAGTGACATCGTGACCGTGACTGAGCCGGACCTCGGCGTCGAGCAGGCCGCGCAGAGCCTCGGTACCGCGGCGGCGCGGAACCTGGCCACCACGACCAAGTCCGTCCCGCAGATGCAGGGCACCACCTCGCGCTGGCTGGTGCGGATGCTGCCGTGGGTGGACATCTCGGCGGGCACCTACCGGGTCAACCGCCGGCTGACCTACGCCGTCGGGGACGGGCGGATCACCTTCACCAACACCGGCGCGAACGTGCGGGTCATCCCGCAGGAGCTCGGCGAACTGCCGCTGCTGCGCGGCTTCGACGACGATTCGGTGCTGGGCGCGTTGGCCGACCGGTTCGTGCAGCAGGAGTTCGAGCCCGGCCAGGTGATCGCCACCGCTGGGCAGCAGGCCGACCAGGTCGTGCTCATCGCGCACGGCAAGGTCAACCAGATCGGCACCGGTGAGTACGGCGACGACACCGTGCTGAAGGTGCTCGCCGACGGCGAGTTCTTCGGCGCGCAGGTGCTGGCCGAGAACCAGGCCACGTGGCACCACACGTACAAGGCGGTCACGCCGTGCATCGCCCTGACGCTGGACGCCCAGGCGCTTCAGGCGGTGAACAACCAGTTCGACCGGCTGCGGGCGCACATCGCGAGCATCCGCGACAATCCCGCTCCGCCGCAGAACAAGCACGGCGAGGCGGACATCGACATCGCCTCCGGGCACTCGGGCGAACCAACGCTCGCCGGGACCTATGTGGACTACGAACTCGCGCCGCGCGAGTACGAACTCAGCGTCGCGCAAGCGATCCTCCGCGTGCACAGCCGCGTCGCCGACCTCTACAACCAGCCGATGAACCAGACCGAGCAACAGCTGCGGCTGACCATCGAGGCCCTGCGCGAACGGCAGGAGCACGAGCTGATCAACAACCGTGACTTCGGCCTGCTGCACAACGCTGATCTCCGCCAGCGCATCCACACCCGCACCGGCCCGCCCACTCCTGACGACCTCGACGAGCTGCTCTCCCGCCGTCGCAAGACCCGGTTCTTCCTGGCCCACCCGCGGACCATCGCGGCCTTCGGCCGGGAGTGCAACCGCCGCGGCATCTACCCGTCGACCACCGAGGCGGAGGGCCGCCAGGTGCACGCCTGGCGCGGCGTGCCGATCCTGCCCAGCGACAAGATCCCGATCAGCGACCGCGGCACCAGCTCGATCCTGGCGCTGCGCACCGGCGAGGACGACCACGGCGTCATCGGCCTCCAGCAGACGGGCATCCCCGACCAGTACCGGCCCGGGCTCAACGTCCGGTTCATGGGCATCAACGACCAGGCGGTCATCTCCTACCTGGTCAGCGCCTACTTCTCCACCGCGGTCCTGGTGCCCGACGCCCTCGGCGTGCTCGAACACGTCGAAATCGCCCGCTGAACCCGCTTTTTCCTTTTGAAGCGGCGAAGCCGCTTAGCCCACCCTCGCAACTCGCACCGCCGCGGGTTCTCAGACGTCGTCTGGCGAGGACAGCCCCGAAGCCGCGTATTGGTCATACGTAAATCGGGGCTCCCACAGTCCAGGCAGCGTCTGTAACTCCCGCAGGGGGGCCGCTACCCGCACCGCCACGCAAAGCGAGCCTGGAATTACCGCTTTTTGTCGAAGGGAAGTCGGATGGCCACCATTCAGCAGGACGCCAACCGGGCGGGTATGGCCTATGAGGCACTCACGCGTAGCCGCACGATGGTCGAGCCCGCCCTGCGGGCCGCGGTCGACCGGTTGCCCACCCGCATGCAGCAGATATCCGGCTACCACCTCGGCTGGCTGGACGAGCGCGGCAATCCGGTCCGCGCCGACCGGGGCAAGGCGCTGCGGCCCACGATGGTGCTGCTCTCGGCCGCCGCCGTCGGCGGTGATCCCGCGGCGGCGGTGCCCGCGGCCGTCGCGGTGGAGCTGGTGCACAACTTCTCGCTGCTGCACGACGATGTGATGGACGGCGACGTCACCAGGCGACACCGCCCGACGGCGTGGACCGTGTTCGGCAGCGGCCCGGCCATCCTCGCCGGCGACGCGCTACTGTCGCTGGCCGCCGACGTGCTGGGCGCGTGCCGGCATCCCGAAGCGACCTCCGCGGTGCGGACGTTGAGCTCCGCCGTGCTGAACCTGATCAACGGCCAGACCGCGGACCTCGCCTTCGAGGACCGGCGCAACGTGGAACTGGCCGAATGCCAGCGGATGGCCCGGGACAAGACCGGGGCGCTGCTGGGCTGCGCCTGCGCGCTGGGCGCGGTGTTCGGCGGCGGCACGGCCGAGCAGATCGCCCGGATGCGCAGCTACGGCGAGCGGCTGGGGCTGGCGTTCCAGCACGTCGACGACCTGCTCGGCATCTGGGGCGATCCGGCGATCACCGGCAAACCGGTGTTCTCCGACCTGCGCACCCGCAAGAAGACCCTGCCGGTGGTCTCCGCGCTGACTTCCGGCACGCCGGCCGGGCAGCGGCTGGCCGCCATCTACCTCCGCGACCAGCCGCTGTCCGGCAGTGACCTGGCCCAGGCCGCCGAGCTGATCGCGCTGGCCGGCGGGCGCACCTGGAGCCAGCACCAGGCCGACGACCTCCTCGCCTCGGCCCTCAGCGACCTCCACCGCTGCGACCCGGCGCCGCGCGCGGCCGAGGAACTGGAAGCCCTCGCCCACCTGGTAACCCGCCGCGACCACTAAAGAGTGGTTCAAATGTGGTTTGGATAGCGGTGCGAGTGGCGGTCCCCTTGCGGGAGTTGCTGCGGCCGTCTCACTCCGGGATCCCCGACTTATGTATGTCCAATACGCGGCGCTGGGGCTGTCCTCGCTGGGAGAACCCCAGCGGGGTGGGCTCGGTGAACCTGCGGCGGCGCAAGTTGAGTCCCACACCGCAAGCGGCTACCGCCGTTTATGAAACAGAACCTGACCGCAGCCCGAACCGCCGCACCGAGCGTGCGGCGGTTCGGCACCGGGATCTGCCGACCGACATTGGAGTGCAGTCATGCCGAGTCAACAGCGCACGGTGCTGCTCGCGGCGCCGCGCTCGTTCTGCGCCGGAGTCGACCGCGCCATCGAGATCGTGGAGCAGGCGCTCGCGCTTCGCGGCGGCCCGATCTACGTCCGCAAGCAGATCGTGCACAACACGCACGTGGTGGCCGATCTGGAAGGTCGCGGCGCGGTGTTCGTCGACGAGCTCGACGCGGTGCCCGACGGCGCCACCGTGGTCTTCTCCGCGCACGGCGTTTCTCCGGCCGTGCGGTCGGAAGCGGACCGGCGCGGCCTGGCGGTCATCGACGCGACCTGCCCGCTGGTGGCGAAGGTGCACGCCGAGGCGCGAAGATTCGCCGAGCGCGGCGACACCCTCGTGTTCATCGGCCACAGTGGACACGAAGAGGTGGAGGGCACGCTCGGCGAAGCGCCCGGCCAGACGGTCCTGGTGGAGTCCGCCGAGGACGTCGCCGCGGTCGAGGTGCCGAACCCGAAGCGGGTGTCCTACCTGACGCAGACCACCCTCGCCGTCGACGAGACGGCCGGCATCGTCGCCGCGCTGCGCGACCGCTTCCCGGCGGTCCGCGGCCCGTCCTCGGAGGACATCTGCTACGCCACCACCAACCGGCAGGACGCGCTGTCGGCGATCGCCAAGGAATGCGACCTGGTGCTGGTGGTCGGCTCGGCGAACTCCTCGAACTCGCAGCGCCTGGTGGAGCTGGCGCGCCGCCAGGGCACGCCAGCCCACCTCATCGACGACGCCGGCGACATCCAGCCCGCCTGGCTGTCCGGCGTCGGAACCATCGGCCTCACCGCGGGGGCGTCGGCCCCGCCGGGCCTGGTCGAAGACGTCATCGACCACCTCGCCCCGACCACGGTCATCGAGCACGAAGTGACCAGGGAAGAGGTCCACTTCGGACTGCCGGCGCCCCTGCGCTGAGCGGGATTCGCCAGGTTCGGGGAACTTTTCCGAGTCACTCCCGACCGGTGAAGCGCTGGGCTTCCGACGGCGCCCAGCCGGGGTCGCCGGTGCTGGCGAAGCTCACCCACGCACCGTGCATGCGCGTGGCCAGTGCCGCGGGCGGCTCTGCCGGGCCGAGCAAGCCGCGGGGACCGCGCAGTGCGGGAAGGTCCAGGCGATCGAACACGTACGGCAGTTCCACCGTGTGCGTTGCGCCGAGCTGACCGTCTACTGCGGACGATCGCCAGGCGAACTCGTAGGTGTAGGTCGGGCCCTGTCCGTGTGCGGCGTGTGCCTCGGCGAGCCGGCAGCTTCCCGCACCGAACAGCGCGTCGCCCATGATCGCCGAGCGCAGCTCTCCCGAGGTCGCCCGCGGATGCCGCGCCCGGTATCGCGCCACCAGCGCGACCGGATCGTCGTGCACTCCGGCCGCGGTGTCGTGCACGTCCTCGGCGGTCGAGGTGGTCATCTTTCCCTGCGGTGCAAGGTAAAGATTGCCCTCCTCGGTGTTCGCGCCGACGACGAGGGCGACGTCGAGACCGGCGCCGGCGGCCACGGCTTCGGCGGGCTGGCGGTCCAGCACCAGGCTGAACGCGCTGAGCCCGAGCAGCGGGTCGAACCGGGTGCTGGTCCGCAGGTCCAAGCCGCCGAGCATCACGTCGACGAACCGTTCATCCCGCACCTGGGCGAAGGCGGCGACGGTCGGCTCGATGCCGAGCGCGCCCGCCGCCGCATGCGTGACCCGTACCGCCTGCTCCCGGGAGAACGCGCCCAGCCCGCTGCCGCTCTGCACGATGGCGCGGTGGAACAGACCCTCCGCGTCGGGACTGGCGAGCACCGCGCTCGTGATCGTCGCGCCCGCGGACTGACCGAACAACGTGACGTTGCCGGGATCGCCGCCGAATTCCGCGATGTTGCGCCGCACCCAGCGCAGCGCGGCCAGGACGTCGAGCAGCCCGCGGTTGGCCGGTGCGCCGGGCAGGTCGAGGAACCCGGGGATGCCCAGCCGGTAGTTGAGGGTCACCAGCACCACACCGTCGCGAGCGAAGGACGTTCCGTCGTAGAGCGGCGAACGGGTGGAGCCGGTGACGAACCCGCCGCCGTGCACGAAGACCATGACCGGGCTGTTCCGGGCGTTCGGCGGGGCCCACACGCTGACGGTCAGGTAGTCGTCGCCGGGTATCCAGCCGGGCCCGAAGTAGGGCGACATGTCGAGCGCACCGAAGCCGTCCCGGCGCGGCTGGGGCGCGGTGGGTCCGGGCCGCGTCGCGTCCCGGACGTGCCGCCACGGTTCGTGCGGCACGGGGGCGGTGAACCGGGCGGCGCCGGTCGGTGGTGCGGCGTAAGGGATGTCGAGGAAGACGTGCGCGTTGCCGGCCGCGCGGCCGCGGACGGCGCCATCGGTGGTGGTGACGATCGGGTCGGACACCCGTTTTCTCCTGTTCTTCTGGTCAGAGTCGGGCGAACGGAGCCCAGTCCTTGATGGCGAACCGGTCGCCCTCGCGAACGACCTCGGCACCGCCGTGACCGCCGAGATGTGCGGGCAGCACGAGCGCGTTCGCGTCGGCGGCCCAGCCGAGCAATCGCCGCCGGGTGGCCCTGGCCTGGGCCGGGTTCTCGCAGAAGCAGCTGTTGGTGTCGGGTTCGACGAACTGCAGGGCGGTGTGCAGCAGATCGCCGACGAACAGCGCGCGGTCGCCGCCCGATTCGAGCGTGACCACCGACGACCCGGGAGTGTGCCCGGGCGCGAGGTCCAGCCTCAGGTTCGCGTCGATCCGGTAGCCGTCCTCCCACAGCAGGGTGCGGCCGGCCTCATGCACCGGCGCGACGCTGTCCTCGAAGACGTTCTGGTTGCCGCGGCGCAGGTTCGGCTGGTGGCCGTTGGCGGGGTTCCAGAAGTCGAAGTCGGGCCGGGGCATGAGGTAGGTGGCGTTGGGGAACGTCGGCACCCAGCTGCGATCGTCGAGGTAGGTGTTCCAGCCGACGTGGTCCACGTGCAGATGCGTGTTGATCACCAGGTCCACGTCCTCCGGCCGTACCCCCGCCCTGGCGAGGTTGCCGAGGAAGTCGGTGTTCAGGTGGCTCCACACCGGCGAGTACGGCCGCTCCTTGTGGTTGCCGACGCCGGTGTCGATCAGGATCGTCTTGCCTTCGCTGCGCAGCAGCCACGTCTGGATGGCCGATGCGCAGGTGTTGGTGCGCGGGTCGAGGAAGTCCGGGGCGAGCCAGGACGCGTTCCAGGCTCCTTCCGGGCTCTCGGGGAAGAAGTCCTCCGGTGACATCTCGACCGAACCGAAGTACTCCACGACCCGGGTGATCGTCACGTCACCCAGCACGATTTCGCGCATGTCGCCTCCGGGGTTCTCGCTGGTGTTTCGGCCAGCGTGCGACCCCGGTGCGCCGACCAGCCAGCCCCGCGTTCGCCTACCCCTGGCAGGGGCAGGCTCGCCGGCCCGGCACGGCGGATACTGCGGATATGGGTGTTCCTGGCCTGCTGGGTGAGTTCCTCCGGGCACGGCGGTCGCGCCTGCGTCCCGACGACGTCGGCCTGCCCTCGTTCCACGAACGGCGACGTGTGACGGGGCTGCGGCGGGAGGAACTCGCGCAGCTGGCCGGAGTGAGCGTGTCCTACTACACGCGTCTGGAGCAAGGTCAGTCGGTCAATGCCTCCGACGCCATCCTGGACGCCATCGCCGCAGCTCTGCGGCTCGACGCGCACGAGCGCGAACACCTGCGCCAGCTCGCCGCGCAACGCCCTCGGCCGCAACGCCGCCCGCCGCCGGAGCGGCTCGACCCCATGACCCGCGACCTGATGCGCTCCTTCGAGACCGTGCCCGCGCTCGTCCTCGGCAGGCGAACCGACGTGCTGGCCTGGAACGACCTGGGGCACGCGCTGCTGGCCGGGCACGTCGACCGAACCGCTCCGGAACGTCCGGCGGATCGGCCGAACCTGGCCCGGATGCTGTTCCTCGACCCGCACACCCGCGACCTCTACGCGAACTGGCAGCGCAAAGCGCGCGCCGTGGTCGGCAACCTCCGGCAGGTCGCGGGACGGCATCCCGAGGACGCCGTGCTGGCCTCACTCGTCGGCGAACTGTCCATGAAGAGCCCGGAATTCGCGACGCTGTGGAGCGATCACCGGGTCAAACCGTGCGAAGCGGACGAGTACGAGCTGCGTCATCCGCTGGTGGGCGCGCTCACGGTCGCGCAACAGATCCTCGTGCCCGCCCGCTCGCCGGAGCAGTCCGTGGTCGTGGTCACCACCGCGGACGGCTCCGGCTCGGAGAACTCGATCAAGCTGCTCGCGATGCGCGCCCGGGAAACGGTATAGAGCCTGTTTCCAAACTCGTCCTGCGTAGCGGTGCGGGTGGCGGAACCTCAGAGGTCTTCTCGCTGTGGGATCCCCGACATCATGAATGACCAATTCACCACGTCGGGGCTGTCCTCGCGAGAAGACCCCTGAGAACCCGCGGCGGTGCGAGTTGCGAAGGTGGGCTAAGCGGCTGCGCCGCTTCAAAGACAAAACGCCCGCGTTACCACAACCGCACGTCACCACATCCAAAACAGCCTCTATAGCCTCAGCTTTCCGCGCCGCGACGGCGGAAGGCGCCGATGATCGCGGCCGCCAGGGCGGCCACGAGGAACGAGGTGAGCGCGGCGCTCATCCACGTCGGGACCGTGAAGCCGATCGCGTCCCGCAGCCCGGTCCACAGCCGGCTCCACCAGCCGAGCTCGCCCGGGTTGATCAGCTGGAACGCCGCGAAGCCCAGGAACCAGGCCAGCAGCATGCCCCAGCGGGACGGGGCCTGCGCGGACAGGTCGTAGCTGCGGCGGCGGCCGTGCACGAAGTAGTCCACCGCCAGCACGCCGAACATCGGCACGAACACCGAGCCGATCAGCAGCAGGAAGTTCGAGAACTGGGCGATGTCCAGGGTCAGCGCGAGCAGGGTGATCAACGCTCCGATGACCACGCACAGCACCCGGCGGTCCGCGCTGGGCCGCAGGTTCTGGATGGAAACCGCGGTCGAGTAGGTGTTGGCGAAGGACTGGTCGACCTCGCGCAGCACCAGGATGCCGAAGAAGATCACCCCGAGCGGCACCGCCAGCATCGGGTCGAACACCCTGTCCGAGTCGCCGGCGACCAGCGCCAGCCCGAGCAGCCCCAGCAGGTAGCAGGCGATCTGGGTGACCGAATAGCCCACCGTCGCGGCGGTGAACGCGCCGGACACCGACTTCGAGTGCCGCGAGTAGTCCGAGGCGACCGGGATCCAGGACACCGCGACCGCCAGCGCGGCGTCCGCGCCGGGCCAGAAGCCCTGCCAGGAACCGGTGTTCATGTCCGGCAGCGGCTGGCGCAGCAGTTGGACGAAGAAGTACACCATCGCGATCGCCACCGCGATGCTGACGTAGCGGCGCAGCAGGCGCAGCGCGCCGAGCGGGCGCAACGTCAGCACGGTGGTCAGCGCACCGGCCACCAGCACGTACAACCAGTGCGGGCCGCCGCCGAACAGCGCCTCCGCGCCCTGCGCGATCACCAGGAGCTCGAAGGTGCCCCAGCCGACCAGCTGCAGGATGTTCAGCACGGTCGGCAGGTACGACAGCTTGGTGCCGAACAGGCCGCGCAGCAGCATCATCGCGGGCGCACCGGTGCGCGCTCCCGGAACCGCCGCGAGGCCGACCATGATGCTGCCGATCACAGTGCCCACCACGCACGCGGTGACCGCGGCGGCGAACGACAGCTGCGGCACACCGGCCGGCGCGAGCACGGCCAGCGCGCCGCTGAAGCCGAGCAGGCTCACCCCGAGGTTGCCCCAGAACGCGCTCTGGTCGAGCACGCCGAGCGTCTTCGGTGCCGGTTCGTCCAGGGTGTGCGGAACTTCGGCACGATCGACGTCAAGCGCCATCAACAGCTCCCTACGCCGGCATTATCCGGACAGGTTCTGCGGTCGGTGGCGCGTGCAGTGCCACCCTCTCAGCCCGGTTCGCCCGAGCTCCCGCGTGGATAAGTCGGCGACACCTTACCCCGATCAGGTGACCGATGCCAGCCCGGTACGGCTCACCGGCGGCGGTTGCCGAACAGGCCCCGGGTGATCTCCCGCCCCAGGGCGCTCGCCGCCGAGCGGAAGAACGACCGCACCGCGGGATTGTCCATCGCCTTCTCCAGCAACCCGGCCTCGTCCGGCTTCTTCGGCGTTTCCGGCGGCTCGGGCGCGGCGGCGATCTTCTTCGCCAGAAGTTCGTAGGCTGATTCCCGATCGACGGCCTGCCCGTACTTTCCGTGCAAATCGGACGAAGCGGCGGCGGCCCGCACCGCGTCCTCGCCGATCGTGCCCATCAGCGAGCGGGGCGCACGCAGCCGGGTCCACGCGACCGGCGTCGGCGCGCCCGTCTCGGCGAGCACCGTCACGATCGCCTCGCCGATGCCCAGCGTCGTCAGCGCCTCGTCCAGCTCGTAGTGCTCGGTCGTCGGATAGGTCTTCACCGTGCGCGCCAAGGCTTTCTGATCGTCCGGGGTGAACGCGCGGATGGCGTGCTGGACGCGGGCGCCCAGCTGGGAGAGCACCGCATTGGGCAGGTCGGTGGGCAGCTGCGTGCAGAAGAACACGCCCACCGCCTTGGACCGGATCAGCTTGACGGTCTGTTCGATGCGTTCCAGGAATGCCTTGGACGCGTCGCTGAACAGCAGGTGCGCCTCGTCGAAGAAGAACACCAGCTTCGGCCGGTCCAGGTCGCCGGCCTCCGGCAGCTCCTCGAACAGCTCCGCCAGCAGCCACATCAGGAACGTCGAGAACAGCGCCGGGCTGGCCTGCACGTCGTCGAGCTCCAGCAGGTTCACCACGCCCTTGCCGTCGACCTGCCGGAGCAGGTCGGCGACCTCGAGCTCAGGCTCGCCGAAGAACTCGTCGCCGCCCTGGGACTCCAAATTGGACAGTGCCCGCAGGATCACGCCCGCGCTGGCGGCCGACACCCCGCCGATGCCCTTGAGCTCGGCCTTCCCCTCGTCGCCGGTCAGGTACTGGATCACCGAGCGCAGGTCCTTGATGTCCAGCAGCGCCAGCCCGCGCTCGTCGGCCCAGTGGAAGATCAGGCCCAGCGTCGATTCCTGCGTCGCGTTCAGGCCGAGCACCTTCGCCAGCAGCAACGGCCCGAAGCTGGTCACGGTCGCGCGGATCGGCACGCCCCGGCCGCCGGTGCCCAGCGACAGGAACTGGGCGGGGAACGCCGCGGGCCGCCAGTCGTCGCCGACCTCGGCGGCGCGGGCAGTCACCTTGTCCCCGCCCTGTCCCGGGCTGGCCAGGCCGGAGAGGTCACCCTTGACGTCCGCCAGCAGCACCGGCACGCCGGCGTCGGACAGCTGTTCGGCAAGCAACTGCAGCGTCTTCGTCTTGCCGGTGCCGGTCGCGCCCGCAACCAGGCCGTGCCGGTTCATCGTCGCCAGCGGGATCCGCACGGCGGCAGCGGCATCGACCGAGCCGTCGACGACCACCGCGCCGAGCTCGACCGCCGCGCCTTCGGTCGCGTAGCCCGAAGCGATCTCCCGTGCCGCGTTGTCCGCCACCGCGCCCTCCGCTCCTCGCCGGTTCCAGCCCTCTCGACGCTATGCCGCCGGGCACCCGCCCGGGCGGTTCGCCACCCGGACGAGCGATGCTCCGGCGAGTAGGGCGACGACATGGGTTGACCTCGACCTTGGTGTAACTCCTAGCCTCAGGAACATCGGAGCACGACGAGGAAAGCGAGAATGCCATGCCAGTCCAGCTCAACCACACGATCGTCGCCACGTCCGACAAGGTCGCCCACGCGCGGTTCGTGGCCGACCTGCTCGGCCTCCCCGATCCGGAACCGTTCGGTCCGTTCATGTGCGTCCAGACGAGCAACGACGTCACGCTGGACTACCTGGAGACCGACGAGAAGATCGTCCCGCAGCACTACGCGTTCCTGGTCGGCGACGCGGAGTTCGACGAGATCTTCGCGCGGATCAAGGCACAGGAGCTGCCGCACTGGGCCGACCCGGCGCATCAGGAGCCGAACCAGATCAACACCCGGGACGGCGGCCGCGGCGTCTACTTCGACGACCCCGACGGCCACGTCCTGGAGATCCTCACCAAGCCCTACGGCAGCGGCCGCTAACCACCCATTTCGCCTGGTCAGACCCCGTGAGCACTTTGGGTTGCCATAGCGACCCAAAGTACTCACGGCCGCTGACCTGGCAGAACGTCCGGCGCGTGCTCCGGGGGATGGGATCTTCCGCCGAATCCGGTTAGAGTGTGGTCAGACCACCTGTCCGGACCGTGACGCCGTTCCCGTCGCCGGACGGCCGAAGGCGGACGAAAGGAGTGCCACCGTGAGCGTGCCCGAACTCGATCGGCTCCGGCAACGGATCGGCGCGGAGGAGGCCCTCGTGGTGGCGTTCTCCGGCGGCGTCGACTCGGCGCTGCTGGCAGCCGTGGCGCACGAGGTGCTCGGTTCACGGATGCTCGCGGTTACCGCCGTCTCACCCAGCCTCGCCGCCGACGAGCGGCGGCAGGCCAAGGAGTTCGCTCGCAGCCGTGGCTTCGCGCACGTCGAGGTCTGCACCGACGAGGCCGACCGGCCCGAGTATGCGGAGAACGACGGAAACCGCTGCTACCACTGCAAATCCGCGCTGTTCGACGCACTGGAGCCGCTGGCGTCCGTCATGGGCGCCCGCATCGCACTGGGCACCAACCTGGACGACTTGGGCGATCACCGGCCCGGCCAGCAGGCCGCCGCGCAGCGCGGCGCCATCGCGCCGATGGTGGACGCCGAGCTCAGCAAGGACGCGGTCCGGCGCGCCAGCCGGGAACTCGGACTGTCCACTGCGGACAAACCAGCGGCGGCGTGTCTCGCCTCGCGCGTCGCCTACGGCGACCCGGTGACGCCCGAGGTGCTCGGCCGCATCGAGCAGGCCGAGGCGGCGATCCACCGCCTCGGTTTCGAGGTGTGCCGCGTGCGGGCGCACGGCCAGGGCACGGTGGCCCGACTGGAGGTTCCGGCAGCCGACATCGACCGGGCCGCGGCGCGGCACGACGAGCTGGACCGCGCGGTGCGCGGGGCCGGTTTCCAGTTCTGCGCGCTGGATCTGGCCGGATTCCGAAGTGGACGGATGAACGTGCTGCTGCCGCTGCTGCCCGCCCGGACCGCGTCATGACCGGGTTCACCGACCTCGGATACGCGCGGGTCGACACCGACCGGGAATCCCGGCAGGGCCTTCCCGAGGTGGTCTACGCGCCCGGCAAACGGCCCGCGGAGATCGCCGGCATCGTCACCGAACTCCTCGCCCGGGGCACCGGTCCCGTGCTGGCGACCCGCGTCGAAGCCGACGTCGCCGCGGCGATCGCGGTGCCCGGCGGCACCTACCACGAGACCGCGCGGCTGCTGGTGTGGCGGCCGGCGGCGGCCGGCTCGTTCCGGGTCTGCATCGCCACCGCGGGCACCTCGGACTGGCCGGTGGCCGCCGAAGCCGAGGCGGTGGCGGCCGCGATCGGGCTGTCCACCGACGTGGTCCGCGACGTCGGGGTGGCCGGGATCCACCGGCTGCTGGCGGCCCGCGACGAGCTCGACCGGGCCGACGCGGTGATCGTGGTGGCGGGCATGGAAGGCGCGCTCGCCAGCGCCGTCGGCGGGCTGGTGGCCTGCCCGGTGATCGCGGTGCCGACGTCCACCGGTTACGGCGCGGCGCTGGAGGGCGTGACGGCGTTGCTGGCCATGCTGACGTCCTGCGCGGCGGGCCTGACCGTGGTCAACATCGATTCCGGGTTCGGCGCCGCGATGGCCGCGCACCGGCTGGCCCAGGTGGTGGCGAAGCCGCGATGATCCTCTGGCTCAATCCCGTCACCGGCATCTCCGGCGACATGCTGCTCGGCGCGCTGCTCGGCCTCGGCGCGCCGCTGGACCAGGTGCGGGCGGCCGTCGAGTCGACCGGGCTGCCGGGCTGGCGGTTGTCCACCGAACAGGTGCAGGTCAACGGCATCGCGGCGACGAAGGCGGTGGTGGATGTCGACGACACCAGCACCGAACGGCACGCCTCGGAGCTGATCGCACGCGTGCGGCAGGCCCGGCCCGAGCCTGTGGCGGAGCTGGCCGCCGCGGCGATCACGGCGATCGCCGAGGTGGAAGGCGCCTTGCACGGCGAGCACCCGGATGACGTGCACCTGCACGAGATCGGCGGGCTGGACACCGTGGTGGACACCGTCGGCGTGGCCGCCGCGCTGCACGCCCTGGGCATCACGGCCGTGCATTCCGCGCCGCTGGCGCTGGGCAGTGGAACGGTGCGGTGCAGCCACGGCGTGCTTCCGGCGCCCGCTCCGGCGACCCTGCAGCTGCTGCGCGGCGCGGCCGTCGTCGGCACCGACCTGCAGGGCGAGACGGTCACGCCGACCGGCGCGGCCCTGCTGCAGGCGATCGGCACCCGCTTCACCCCTCCCCCGGCCATGACCGTGCAGGACACCGCCTACGGGGCAGGCACGCGCCGGTTCCCTCAGCGCCCCAACGTGCTTTCGGCGACGCTCGGGATACCGCTGGGAGCCGAGCCGGTCGAGCCGATGATCGTCCTGGAGTGCAATGTGGACGATGTCACCGGTGAGGTGCTGGGGCACGTGATCAACCGCGCGCTGGAGCGAGGCGCGGCGGACGCCTGGACGACGCCGGCGACGATGAAGAAGTCCCGCCCGGCCCAGGTGCTGCACGTGCTGTGCCGCCCGGAGCTGGAGTCCGCGCTGTCCGAGATGGTGCTGGCGGAAACAGGCAGCCTCGGGATTCGCCGCCACGCGGTGGACCGCCGAGCCCTGCCCCGCCGAACCACGACGGTCACGGTGCAAGGCCACCAGATCCGCGTAAAGCACGGCCCCCACCACGCGAAACCGGAACACGAAGACGTCGCAGCGGCGGCCTCAGCCCTCGGCCGCCCCCTCCGAACCATCGCCGCCGAGGCCCTCGCCGCCGCTGAACCCCTGAAGGGCGATGAAGCGAACGGCCTGTTCACCTCCTCTAACGGTCCAAACGGTCCGTTCACCTCACCGGCATAACCGAAGCTCAGCGGAGCGAACGGACCGTTTACGCCGTTTAGCGGAGCGAACAGGCCGTTCGCATCACCGAGCCGAACCCCCTCGGCTGAGGTGAACGGACCGTTTGCGCCGTCTAGCGAGGTGAACAGGCCGTTCACTTCGCCGCCGTGAACGCGAGCCGCTGGGCCTCCGGAGCCTGCGCGAGGGTCTTGTCGGTGCCAAACTCCCAGGTCATGGACTGGGAGCGAGTGCTTGCGTGGGTTGCCGGGTACGAGCGGGCTTGGCGGGCGCCTGGCGTCGACGCGCTCGCCGAGATCTTCGCCTCCGACGCGAGCTACCAGCAGGCCCCGTACCTCGAGCCCATCGTGGGGCTCGCCGCCATCGGGCGGCTTTGGGAGGCCGAGCGGGCCGGGCCCGACGAGGAGTTCCAGCTGACGAGCAGCCCGGTGGCCCTCGAAGGCGACACCGCCGTCGTCCGGGTCGAGGTCCGCTACGGCGGGTCGGTGCCGCAGGAGTACCGGGACCTGTGGGTCATCCGGTTCGCCCCGGACGGGACGTGCCGGGCCTTCGAGGAATGGCCGTTCTGGCCCGGCAAGAACTACCGCGCCGAGCCCGGCTGACGCGCCGATTCTTCGCCCAGCGGTCGCCGGATGGTCACCGCCGCCTCACCGCCGCAGGAAGCACGGCGATCACGATGATCACGTGCAGGACGCGATCACGGCGGGCCCGCGCGGCCTGCGGAGAACACGGACCCTCGCGGTGCTCGGCGACTCGGTCGCCGTGGGCATGGGCGACCCGGTGGCCGGCGGCTGGCGCGGATTCGCACCGCTGCTGGCCGAGGCGCTCGGCGCCGCGGAGCTGGCGAACGTGGGATCGAGCGGCGCGCGCATCGCGGCCGTGCACGACGCCCAGCTGCCCGCCGCCCTCCGCGCCGCGCCGGAGGCCGCCGTGGTGATGGTCGGCATGAACGACACCATGCGCTCCGACTTCGACGCCCGCCGGCTGCGGCAGCAGCTGAACGACGTCGTGCGCGCCCTGGCCGCCGCGGGCGCGGTCGTCGTGACGATCCGCTACCACGACCACGGCCGGGTCTTCCGGCTCCCCGGGCCGCTGCGCAAGGCTCTGGCCAGGCGGATCGGCGAGCTCAACCGGATCCTGGACGCCGTCGCCGCGGAACATGCCGCCGGCGTCGTGGACCTGGACCGGCTACCGGGCGCCTACCACCCGGCGACGTGGAGCGTGGACCGGCTGCACCCCTCCGAGTTCGGGCACCGGATGCTCGCCGCCGCCTTCGCCGACCGGTTCGCCGCGGCCGGGCTGGCCGTGCCCGGCGAGGTGTCGCTGGAATGCTCCGGCGGCGCGCGGGTCAGCGGGTTCGACCACCTGCGGTGGCTGCTCGCCAAGGGCGTCCCGTGGCTGTTCGGCCGCGGCCACGACCTCTTCAGGTATTCCCTGAAGACCCTCCTGCGCGCCGCTCTGCCGCCGCGCCGAAGGCGTCCGTCTATTGAGGACTCAGAACGTGGTGCGCACCTGGAAAAACGGCTGAGGAACACCGCCGCACCGGACTAGGATGAGCTCGACCGATCTCTGAACGGAGACGCATGTTCAGCCATCCCCTCACCGAAGATGCCGCGCTGACGCCGCTCGAACCCTGGCAGGCGGACGAGTTCGCCGCCCACGCCGAGCGCTACCGCGACCACCTGGCACCTTGGATGCCGTGGACCGAGATCGTCACCGACGAGGCGTCCGCCCGGGCCTACCTGCAGACCTACGCCGACCGGCAGGCCGCCGACGAAGGGCGCCTCTACGGGATCCGGCTGCGCGGCGAACTCGTCGGCGGGATCCTGTTCCGGGTCTTCGACGTGCCCGCGGGCGTCTGCGAGCTCGGCGTGTGGATCGCGCCGGAGGCGCAGGGCCGGGGACTGATCACGCGGGCCGCGACGCACCTGATCGGCTGGGCCATCGGCGTGCGCGGCATGAGCCGGGTGGAATGGCGCAACGACGCGGAAAACCACCGGAGCAAGGCGACGGCCCAGCGCCTGGGCATGACGCTCGACGGCGTGCTTCGCGAATCCTTCCTGTACCAGGGCCGCCGACGCGACGTCGAGGTCTGGTCCCTGCTCGCCTCCGACTGGCGTTCGAGGTCGTAGCCCAACCCGGACGTCACCGGTACCGATCGACGGATTGGCGCATGCCGTGGTCCGGGTCGGCGTCGTAGGTGCCGTCCGGGTTGCGCGGGCCGAACGACTGCGGGACGTACAGCGAAGCGCACGAGGGGCTCGCGTCGGCGAGGTGCCGGAACTCCGACCAGGCCCGGTCGTACCCGGCGATGTGCGCGCGGATGGCCGTCGTGTCGTAGCTGCCGGTTCGGTCGCCGGCGAAACCGCGCAGCATCGCGCCCCAGCCGTGGTGGATCACCTGGTGCAGCAACAGCCCGTACCTGCTCGAAACCCGCAGGTACTCCCGGGTTTCCGGATCCGAGGGCCGGATCTGCCCGGCCAGCCGGTCGATGCCGGCCCAGATCGCCTCCGCGGCCGCCTTCTCCGCCAACGCCGCGTCCACCAGCCCGGCGTCGAGCACCCGTTGGAAGTCCGCGGTGAGATCCTTGTCCGAGCCGCCCAGGAACTGGTCGCGCATCCACGTCGTCCGGCCCAGCTCGAACACGGTGCTGTAATGGCCGTGCAGCACTCCCGTGGCCGAAGCCAGTGCGAGCTGCCGGAAGCGAGCTCTGTCCACTGCGGACATTCCCAACCGGCGCCCGTACTCGTCGAAGATCGACCGCTCGGCACGTCCGGTGTCGCGCGCCCATCGGCTCACCACGGAGAAGTTGAGATCGCACCAGAGCTCGTGCTCGATGTACGGCCCGCGCCAGCCGCCACCGCGCGACCACGTCCAGATCCCGCGCAGGTTCGGGTGGTCCCGGATGTCGACGAGCCCGTTGGGCCCGGGCGCGTCGGCGTTCTCCTCGAATCCGTTGAGCACTCCGTCGCCGATGTAGTTGGGATGCGCGCCCTTGCCCTCGTACTCGCGCTGGCACTGCACCTCCACGACCTGCGGATGCCGGCCGATGGTGAGCGTCGGGTTGAACGCCTTGGTACGCCAGTAGTCGCCCTGGGTGTGCTTGATGGAGAAGAACAGGTTCGGGTGCGGCGCGACGCGGTCGGTGACGCTCAGGTAGTACGCCGGATCGGTGTGGAAGCCGTCGAATGACCAAGTGCGGTAGAACAGCAGTTTGCCGCGCCTGGCGCAGACCTCCTCGCGGAGGATGTCGAGCAGCAGCAGGTGGCTTTCGGCGCCGCGGGTGATCGGGTTGTTGCCGGTGTGGTGCGGCGTGTTCGACAGGTACGTCTCGCCGGTCCGCACGACCAGCCCGTCCAGGCCTGGGAACCGGTCGAAGACCTCGGCGAGCATGACCCGGTGGATCTGCCTGGTCAGCGGGCGGTCCAGGTCGATCCGCCCGTCGTCGCCGAGGATCTCCCCGGCGTAGAGCTCGACCAGGCGCTTCGGCAGCACGATGATGTCGGTGAAGTACAGCGCCCGCAGCCCCGCGCGGTGGATCTGCCGGATCCGCTCGTCGATCGTCGCGGCGTTCCACTCGACCCACGTCCTGGCATCCGAGCCCGGCGGGAAGATCCGCTCGTCGAAGCTGTCGAAGGTGACGGCGGTGTGCGGCGGCCGGAACTCGTTGGCCACCTGGGCGTTGTGGCCGTGCGAGGCCAGCGTCCGCGGATCGTTGTAGGCGCTGCGCGTCGGCGGTTCGCCCGGGTTCGAGTGGACCATGTCCATCAGCCAGTCCAGGCTTCGCGAGCCGGGCGCTTCGGCGGTGCCGCCGGGCAGCACCGCGCCGGCGGCCGCGAGCCCGCCGGCGAGCAGCGCGCCACGCCTGGTCAGCGGCATCATTCCGCCGGGCGGAGCTGGCTCGCCGGGATGATCTGCTGCGGCGTGTTCGGGCTGGTCCACAGCAGCTTCGCGACGCCTTCGTTGGTCTCCTTCTTCATCTCCATCCGGATCGCGTACCGGTGGCCGGCTTCGAGCGGGATGGCCGCGTCGTCCACGGCCGGGCCGTGCTCCGCCCAGTTGTCGATCACCAACCGGTCGTCGATCCACAGCCGGACGACGTTGGACGACACCGTGCGCAGCGTGTACGTCTCGGTGAAGCGCGGTTCGAGCGTGCCGCTCCAGCGGGCCGAATATCCGGCGGGCAGGATCGCGGGATCCGGCGAACCGGTGTACTTCCAGTCGTAGTTCACGCCCGGGTCGACGCGCGTCACGTCCGGTTCGCCCGGCGAGTTGCGGTGTGCCCAGAAGCGCGCGGTCAGCCCGGTTCCGTCGCCTTCGGGAATCGGGCTCGGCGTCGCGACGTCCAGCTCGATGACGGTGGCGAGGTCGTTCGTCGGCCCGCCGGAGGGGCGGATCGCCACCGTGTCGCCGGTGCGCTCGACGTCGACCCGCTGGTCGCTGCCCAGGACGCGTGCGGCCGTGACATCGAATCCGGATTTCGCTTGCAGCGTCAGCGAATCGCTGTTGCCTGGCCACGAGTACACCGACGCGTAGAGCTTCCCGTCGCGGCGGCTCACCGTTCCCCAGTCCGGCTGGGCGACGATGCCAGGTGCACCGGCCGAGAGCACCGCGGCGCCCTGGCCGTCGCGGCGCAGCCACTCGCCCATGTCGTGCAGGCGCGTCACGGATTCCGCCGGCACCCGGCCGCGCGCGTCGGGGCCGATGTTGAGCAGGTAGTTGCCGGCCCGGCCCGCGGTGGTGGTGAGGTTGCGGACCAGGTCGGCCGAGGACTTCCAGTCGTGGTCCCACTTCGCGAAGCCCCAGTGCCCGTTGATCGTCATGCAGGTCTCCCACAGCTGCCCGGCGACGGGCTCGCTCGGGATCTCCTGCTCGGGCGTTCCGGTGTCGCCGTCGGTGACCCGCCGCTTGCCGACCCTGTTGTTGACGATCAGTTCCGGGTTCAGGCCGCGCACGAAGGATTCCAGGCGCTCGCCGTCCTGCGCGGTCCACGGGTTGGGCGGGTTGTCGGTGCTCCACTCGCCGTCGAACCACAGCAGGGCCGGGTCGTAGTTCGTGACGAGCTCCCGCAGCTGTGCGCGCATCCGCTCCTGGTAGCGGTCGAACGTGTCGGGGTTCGAGGCGTCCGGATCGTGCCAGTCCCAGATCGAGTAGTAGAAGCCCAGCTTGATGCCGTACCGGTCGGTCGCCTGCTTGAGCTCGGCGAGGATGTCGCGGTTCTTGTCGAACGCCGAGTGGTCCCGCAGGTTCCACCGGTTGACCTGCGTCGGCCACATGGCATAGCCCTCATGGTGCTTGGCCGTGATGACCAGGTACCGCTGCCCGGCTTCGGCCGCGGTGCGGGCGATCGCGTCGGCGTCGAACTCGGCCGGGTCGAACCCGGCGACCAGGTTCTCGTACTCGGCTCGCGGGATCGCGCATTCGCGCTGGATCCACTCCGCGTTCTGGCACACGCTGCCGTCGGGCCGCCGGTATTCGCCCTCCAGCTGCGAGTAGCCGCCGAAGTGGATGAACATCCCGAACCGGCTGTCGCGCCACCACCGGGTCCGCTCCGCGGTGAAGGGATCGTCGATGGCGTAGTTCGTGCCCGGATTCGCCGGCGGCGGCGCCGCGCTTCCCGGAACGGCGGAGCCGGCGAGCAACGCGGCGGCGAGCAGGCCGATCGCGGCGGTCCTGGCGGAACGTGCGGATGGTCCGGGCATGAAGACCTCCCCGTCGAGGCAGTCCGGTGATCCGCGAGCAGTCAAACAAACGCCCGAATACCGGGGCAAGACGCCCATCGGGCGACGCGATCGCGAGAGATACCGGAAAACCTCGCCAGGTTCGGCGATTCCGCGCAGCGGGACTGCTGCGCACGGCGCAGCCGTTCACGGACATGAACGGAACAAGTCCATCGTGGACCGGGTGCCCGCGTTCGCGCCGCTCAGTACCGTGCATACTTTGTGCTGCTATAGCGACAAAAAGTACGCACGACCCCACCGCTCAGGACAGGAACCTGTCCAGGGTGATGGGCAGGTCGCGGATCCGGATGCCGGTGGCGTGGTGGGCGGCGTTGGCGATCGCCGCCGCCGTGCCCACGATGCCGAGCTCGCCGATCCCCTTGGCTCCCATCGGGTTCACGTACGGATCGTGCTCGTCGATCCAGTCCGCCTCGATGTCGCCGATGTCGGCGTTGACCGGGATGTGGTACTCCGCGAAGTCGTGGTTGACCACGTGCCCGAACCTGGGATCGACCACGCTGTGCTCGTGCAGTGCCATGGACAGCCCCATGGTCATCCCGCCCAGCAGCTGGGAGCGCCCGGTCTTGGCGTTGATCATCTGGCCGACCGCGAAGATGCCCAGCAGCCGCGGCACCCGCACCTCGCCGGTTCCGGTGTGCACCCGGACCTCGGCGAACTGCGCGCCGAAGCTGTGCATGGACAACTGCCCGGCGTACGGGTTGTCCGGCAGCGCCCCGGTGACCTCCACGCCCTCGTCCGGGACCGGTTCCCCGCCGGGCAGCTCGGCGCGCAGCCGGCGGGCCGCGTCCACGATCGCCGAACCCCAGCACAGGATGCCGGTCGACCCACCCGCGCCCGAGGCGTACGGCAGGTCGGTGTCGCCGATGCTCAGCACCACGTCCGACATCTCGACGCCCAGCGCGTCGGCCGCGATCTGGGTGAGCGCGGTCCACGCCCCGGTGCCGATGTCGGCGGCGCCGATGAGCACCCGGTAGCGGCCGTCCGGCCTGGCCTGGATGGTGGCCCGCGAGCCCGGCATGATGAACACCGGGTACGTCGAGGCGGCCACCCCGGTGCCGACCAGCCAGGGCCCGTCGCGGCGCTTGCGCGGTGCGGGATCACGTTGCGCCCAGCCGAACCGCTGCGCGCCCTCGCGCAGGCAGGCGACCAGGTTCCGGCTGGAGAACGGCCGGCCGGTCTCGGGATCGGTGTCCGGTTCGTTGCGGATGCGGAACTCGACGGGATCCAGGCCGCAGGCGATCGCCATCTCGTCCATGGCGACCTCCAGGCCGAACATGCCCGGCGCCTCGCCGGGCGCGCGCATCCACGACGGCACCGGCACGTCGAGCTCGACCAGCCGGTGCGTGGTGCGGCGGTTCGGCGCGGCGTACATGACACGCGTGGGCACGGCGGTCTGCTCGGCGAACTCCTTGATCCGGGAGGTCTGCTCGACCACGTCGTGGCTGATCGCGGTGAGCAGGCCGGAGGCGTCGCAGCCGAGCCGGATCCGCTGGACGGTGCCGGTGCGGTAGCCGACCACCGAGAACATCTGCTGCCTGGTCAACACGAGCTTCGCCGGCCGCGGGGTGACGAGCTGCGCGGCCATCGCGGCCAGCACCACGTGCGCGTGCGGCAGCCCCTTCGAGCCGAAGCCGCCGCCGGTGTGCGGGCAGACCACGTGGATCCGGTGCGGGTCCATGCCGAACAGCGCCGCGATCGTGTCGCGCACCCAGTGCACGCCTTGCGTGGAGTCGTAGAGGGTGAGCTCGTCGTCGGACCACATCGCGATGGTGGCGTGCGGCTCCAGTGGATTGTTGTGCTCCTGCGGCGTGGTGTAGGTGGCGTCGAGGACCACCGCGGCGGTGGCCAGCGCGCCGTCCACGTCGCCGTCGTCGGTGTCGGTCGGGAAGCCGCCGTTGACCTCGCCGGGCTTGACCAGATCCGCGCGGGCGGGGTGGAACGAGGCGTCGTGGGTGCGCGACTCGTAGCTCGGCCGCACCAGGTTCGCCGCCCGCCGGGCGGCCTCCGCGGTCTCGGCCAGCACCGCGCCGATGAACTGCCCGCGGAAGCCGACCTCTGGCGACTGCAGGATCGCCAGCTCGGCGTCCTGGGTCGAGGCCAGCCGCGGCGCGTTCTCGTGGGTCAGCACGCCCAGCACGCCCGGTTCGCGCATCGCCGCGGTGGTGTCGAACCCGGTGATCCGCCCCAGCGCGATGTCGGACTGCAGCGGGAACACGTGCACCGGCCGGTCGACCGGGTGCTCGGCCGCGTACAGCGCGGCGCCCCGGACCTTCTCGTCGCCTTCGATGCGGTCGACCGGCGCGCCGATCAGGCTGGTCGTGGCGGTCATCGCCGCACCTCCGCGAGCTCGGCGAGGACATCGACGATCATGTTGCGCGTCAACGGGATCTTGAACTCGTTGCCGGGCAACGGCCGGGCGTCGGCGAGCTCCGCGTCGGCCGCCTCCCGGAACTTCTCCTCGGTCGCGACGGCGCCGCGCAGCACCGCCTCGGCCCGCGTCGCCCGCCACGGCTTGTGCGCGACGCCGCCCAACGCCAGCCGGACGTCGCGCAGCTCGCCGTCGGCGACGTCCACCGCGGCGGCCACCGACACCAGCGCGAACGCGTAGGACGCGCGGTCGCGGGCCTTGCGGTACCGGGAGTTCGCCGCGAAGCCCAGCGACGGGATGTCGATCGAGGTGATCAGTTCGCCGTGCTCCAGGACGGTGTCCCGCTCGGGCTCGTCGCCGGGCAGCCGGTGCAGCCCGACCAGCGGAATCGCCCGCTGCCCGTGCGGCCCCTGGGTGTTCACCACCGCGTCGAGCGCGACCATCGCCACCGCCATGTCGGACGGGTGCGTGGCCACGCACGAATCGGAGGTGCCGAGGATCGCGTGCTCGCGGTGGAAGCCTTCCCGCGCCGAGCAACCCGTCCCGGGTTCCCGCTTGTTGCACGGCGTCGTCACGTCCTGGAAGTACACGCACCTGGTGCGCTGCAACAGGTTCCCGCCCGTCGTCGCGAGGTTGCGCAGCTGGCCGGACGCGCCCGCCAGCACCGCCTGCGAGAGCACCGGGAAGCGCTCGCGGATCACCGGATCGGCCGCCAGGGCGGTGTTGGTGACCGAGGCGCCGATGCGCACGAACTCGGGGTGCTGCTCGACCCGGCCGGAGGTCAGCTGCCGGATGTCGACCAGCACGTCCGGCAGCTCGACCTCCAGTTTCATGAGGTCCACCAGGTTGGTGCCGCCGGCCAGGAACGCGGCGGTGGGCGTCGTGGAGAGGGTTTCCACCGCGGTGGCGACGTCGGCGGCGCGCTGGTAGCGGAACGGCTTCATCGCTGCGCCACCTCCGCGATGGCCGGGACGATGTTGGCGTACGCGCCGCAGCGGCACAGGTTTCCGCTCATCCGCTCGCGGATCTCGTCGGCCAGCCCGGCACCGTCCGCGGTGACCGCGCTCGGCTCGCCGTCGCGCATCTCGCACAACACGCCGACGGCCGAACACACCTGGCCGGGCGTGCAGTATCCGCACTGGAACGCGTCGTGCTCGATGAACGCCCGCTGCACCGGGTGCAGGTCGGCGCCGGCCAGGCCGTCCGCGGTGCGGAACTCCGCGCCGTCGAACGCCACCGCCAGCATCAGGCAGCTGTTGACCCGGCGGTCGCCCAGCAGCAGGGTGCACGCGCCGCACTGGCCGTGGTCGCAGCCCTTCTTCGCGCTGGTGATCCTCAACCGCTCCCGCAGGGCGTCGAGCACGGTCATGCGCGTGTCGACGGTGAGCCGGTGCTCGGTCCCGTCCACGACGAGGGTGATTTCGGCTTCCACGGTCCCCTCCCTTCAAGCCTGTTCAACAGGCTTACCCGGGAGGCAGCCGCGTCACGCACGCCGCTCGGCCCCGGATAGGGGGCAACGGCGCTCAATGGTTGTCGGGATGCGGAAAGTCGCTGCCGGATCGCGCATCCTCCAGGCCCGTCCAGGGGTCGTCCTTCTGCGCCAGCCGCCGCGCCATGTTCGCCAGGCCGTAGGACTGCGGTGCCGCCCGGCCGAGCTCGTCGAGGTCGAGCGGGGTCGCGGCCGGAGCGCCCGGGCGGGCGCGCAGCGAGTAGGGCGCGATCATCGTCTGGCCGTAGGCGTTGCGGTTGGTGTCCAAGAAGATCCGGTTCCCGCGCTTGTCCTTGCGCTGTTCGATGGTGAGCCGGTCCGGCTCGTCGCGCGCGGCCTGCTCGGCGAGTTCCCGGATCGCGGCCCGGACCTCGTCGAAACCCCGTTCGCCGCGCAGCGCGGCGGCCACGTGGAACCCCTTTCCGCCGGTCGCCTGCACGTGCGGCGGCAGCCCGGCGTCCCGGAACCGCTCGCACATCCGCCGCACCACCGCGCGGAGCTCCGGCAGATCCGCTCCCTCCGGCGGATCGAGATCCAGCACCGCGAGTGTCGGCCGGTCCAGGTTATCCACGGTGGACAGTCCGATGTGGAACTCCAGGCACGCCTGGCCGGCCAGGTAGAGCAGGGTCGCCGCGTCGTCGACGACGACGTGGTGCACCGTGCCGGGCGCGCCTCGTTGCGGCACGGCCGCCACCCGCACCCAGTCCGGGAAGTGGCTCGAAGCCTCCTTCTGGAAGAACCCGCCGGAGCCGATGCCGTCCGGGAACCGGCGCAGCGTCATCGGCTTGCCGCGGGTGTGCGCGACCATCACGTCCGCTACGGAGCGGAAGTACTCGATTACATCCCGTTTCCGGTAGCCGTCGTCGGGGTAGAGAACTTTGTCCGGGTTGGACAGTTCGATCCGCCGGCCCTCGACCTCCAACAGCGTGGTCACCGGCCGCCACCGCAGCCCGTCGTCGGCCCGGCCGATTCCGGCTGCGCGGCGACCGGCGCCCCGCACGACGGCAGTGCTCGCGCCGTAGCCCTCCAGCAGGAAGTCGTAGTGCACATGCCGTCGGCGTACCCGGCTCGTGGCCAGACCAATCGGATGGCCGGTACGCCCGTTCGCGCGATGTCCATTCGCTGGCTAGCGGCCTCGCATTGAGACGATCGGGTGAAGTGTGGAACTCCGGGCCGCCGCATTTGGTCCTATGGGGCAAGAAACCGACTGGGGCCGAGCCCGGGGAGACGACCTATGCAGCAGCACGTGCACGCCGAACTGATCGGCGGCCCGGAAGACGGCCGCTCGTTCATCATCCCCGCCCCGGAGACGGACTTACCGCTCGGCCAGTTCACCTTTCCGTCGCCACGCGACGGCGAAGCGCCCTGCGCCCGCTACGACCGGCACGACCGCCGCGCGGACGGCGTGTGGCGCTACCAGTACGCGGGCGAGCAGAACATGTTCCGCTGATCGCCTTCTCCGCGAGCACCGGTCCTCAGTGGATTCCGGCATTTCCTCCGCGACTCGCCGCCGCGGTCACGCCACGTGACCGCGGCGGTCACGCCGCGTTCGCGAATCGGTCCAGCCGGGCGGCATGATAAATAATTAGCCTGGGTAAGGAATTCCGCGCGGCACCAGTCCAGGAGGAACCGTGTCCCTCACCGAGCGAATCAGCAAGGCGATCGCAGCCCCCGCCACCGACGACGCCTTCGATCCGCATGCCGAGCTCGCCGACGTGCTGACCGGCGTCGGACTGGGCCCGGCCGACTCCGGCGGGCACGTCTCCTTCCGCGGCGCCGACCCGGTGGTGCCGAGCCCGCTGCGGCTGGGCGGGGCGTCGGCCGTCGCGCTGGCAGCCAAGTCGGTGGTGATGGCCAAGATCTGGCAGCTGCGCGGCGGACGCGGCCAGGACATCGCGGTGGATCTGCGCACCACCCCGCACCGGCTGTGCCCGTTCTACGACCGCCGGTGGGAGCTGCTCAACGGCTATCCCGGCGCAAGCCCGGCGAACCCGAGCAACGCGCTGGGCTTCGCCTTCTACCGCACCGCCGACGACCGGTGGGTGATGCCGCTCAACCCGTACCCGAAGCTCAAGGTGGGGGCGCAGAAGCTGCTGGGCGTGCCGGACGACGGCGAGGCGGTGGCCCGCGCCATCGCCGGCTGGCGGGCCGGCGATCTGGAGGAGGCGGCCGAGGCGGCCGGCGTGGTGATGCCGATGCTCCGCTCACCGGCGGAAATGCTCGCCGAGATCCAGTACCGCGACTTCTTCGCCGACATGCCGCTGATCGAGGTGACCAAGATCGGCGACAGCGACCCCGAGCCGTTCCGCCCCGGCACCGCGCCGCTGGACGGCATCCGCGCGCTGGGCATGGGGCACGTGATCGCCGGCGCAGGTGCCGGGCGCGCGCTTGCGCTGCACGGCGCGGACGTGCTCAACCTGTGGCGCCCCAAGGAACTCGAACACGACACCACCTACATCACGGCCAACGTCGGGGTCCGGTCATCCACAGTGGACCCATACCGTCCGGAGGGCGCCGCGCTGATCCAGCGGCTGCTCGCCGACGCCGACGTCTTCTACGCCAACCGCCGCCCCGGCTACCTGGAGTCGATCGGGTTGTCGCCGGAGCAGGCCGCCGGCGCCCGCCCGGGCATCATCCACGCCACCGCATCCCTCAACGGACCCGCCGGGCCGTGGGCCGGGCGCGTCGGCTTCGACCAGTCCGCGGGCAGCCTGGTCGGGATGATGAACCTCGAAGGCGACGGCGAGACGCCGGCACTGCCGCCGATCCTGGTGGTCAACGACTACATCGTGTCGTGGCTGCTCGCGCTCGGCATCGGCGAGGCGCTCGTCCGCCGCGCCACCGAGGGCGGCAGCTACCGCGTGCACATCTCCCTGACCCGGGCCGCCCTGTGGATCCTGAGCATGGGCATCTTCGACCGCGACTACGCCCACGCCATCGCGGGCACCGGCGAGGAGCACGCCTACCTGGACCCGGAGACCTTCACCGCCGACACTCCCCTCGGCCGCTACCAGGGCGTCACCGACCAGGTCCACATGACGGAAACCCCGGGCGCCTACCGCCACGTCCTGCTCCCCCGCGGCGCCAGCCGCCCCGAGTGGCTCCCCCGCTGATCGTGACCCATGTGCACTTTGTGCTGCTATAGAGCCTGTTTTGGATGTGGTGAGGTGCGGATGTGGTAGCGCGGGGTTTTGTCTTTGAAACGGCGCAGCCGCTTAGCCCACCTATGCAACTCGCACCGCCGCGGGTTCTCAGGTGTCTTCTCGCGAGGACAACCCCGACGTGGTGAATTGGCATTCATGATGTCGGGGATCCCACAGCGAGAAGGCGCCTGAGGTTCCGCCACCCGCACCGCCACTCAGATCGAGTTTGGAAACAGGCTCTATAGCGGCACAAAGTACGCACGGGCTGGCAGGGCCTGGCCGGGCCCGGGTGCCGCTGCGCTGGTGACGGGGTGGTGTGGCAGGGTTCGGGCATGCGGATCGCCACCTGGAACGTCAACTCCGTCGGCGCACGGCTGCCCAAGCTGCTCGACTGGCTGGGCAAGGCCGAGCCGGACGTCCTGTGCATCCAGGAGCTCAAGTGCGCCGCCGACGCCTTCCCCGTCGACGAGGTCGGCGAGCTCGGCTACGAGGTCGCCGCGCACGGCACCGGGCGCTGGAACGGCGTGGCGGTGCTGTCCAAGGTCGGCATCGACGAGGTGCGGCGCGGGCTGCTCGACGAGCCGGGCTTCCAGGCCGACGGCGCGATGTTCGAGACCCAGGAGCCCAGGGCGATCGGCGCGACCTGCGGCGGCGTCCGGGTGTGGTCGGTGTACGTCCCGAACGGCCGCGAGGTCGGGCACCCGCACTACGCATTCAAGCTGCGCTGGCTCGACGCGCTGCGCGCCACCGCCATCGAGGAGCTGGCCGCCGACCGGCCGTTCGCCGTGCTCGGCGACTTCAACATCGCCCCGACCGACGCTGACGTCTGGGACATCGCCGCCTTCGCCGGCAGCACCCACGTCACCGAGGACGAGCGCAAAGCGCTTGCCGCGCTTGCGGAAACCGGCCTGGCCGAGGTCTACCCGCGGGCCCTGAAGTACGACATCCCGTTCACCTACTGGGACTACCGCCAGCTGCGCTTCCCCAACAACCAGGGCATGCGCATCGACCTCGTCTACGGCAACGAGCGGTTCACCGGAGCGGTCACGGATTCCTACGTCGACCGCGAAGCCCGCAAGGGCAAGGGCACCTCGGACCACACGCCGGTGGTCGTCGACCTCGCCCTGTAACCCACCCCGCACGAGCGACGCCACCAGGTGGGGCGCAATTTCCCGAGAAATTGACGTTCACCCGGGTGTCGGTCAATTTCTCGGGAAATTGACGCCCAGCCACGGCGCGGAGCTGCGGTGGTGACGGAGCGTTGTTGGTTCGGTCACCCTGGGATGGTGCGATTTCTCGGGAAATTGCGCTCCGGTTGGCGATCACCGCTCGGGTTCGAACTCGTCGAAGATCAGCCAGGTGTGGCAGTTCCGGACGCCGGGCAGCGACTGGATGTGGTCGAAGACCAGGTTCCGCAGCGACAGGTTGTCCTCGGTCCGGACCCGCACCACGAAGTCGAAGTCCCCCGCCACCAGCGCCACGTGTTCGACACCGGTGGTCGCGGCCAGCCGCCGGGACACCTCGGGCCAGGTGCCCTGCTCGATCGACAGGCCGATGAACGCCGCCGTGCCCCGGCCCACCTTGACCGGGTCGACCCGCGCGTGGAAGCCCGTGATCACGCCGCTGTCGATCAGCCGCTCCACGCGGCTGTGCGCGTTGGTGCGGGAGATGTTCACCCGCTCCGCCAGCGTGCGGATGGACATCCGCCCGTCCCGGCCCAGTTCGTCGACGATCCGCGCGTCGATCTCGTCCAGGGCCGGTGCCGATCGTCCGGCCCGGCCGCGCCGCGAATCGATCCCGATGGACGTTTGGTCGGCCATGTTGCTTCCTCGATGCCGTTCGTTCCGATTCTCTCGCGATGACTTGTATCACGTGACCGACTTGGCCGACCATCTCAAGCCAGTCGTCCTGAGGAGGTTCCGGCCGTGGAATGGCTTCCGTCGAGCAACCCGGTGCGGTTGCTGGAGCAGCCCGATCCGAACTACCCGATGCCGGAGCCCGCCCGGCTGCTGGCCGCGTACCGGGCGATGGTGCTCGGCCGCCGGTTCGACGCGCAGGCCACCACGCTCACCAAGCAGGGACGGCTGGCGGTGTACCCCTCCTCGCGCGGCCAGGAGGCCTGCCAGGTCGGCGCGGTGCTGAGCATCGGCGCCGACGACTGGCTGTTCCCGACCTACCGGGATTCGCTCTCGCTGGTGACGCGCGGCATCGACCCGGTCGAGGTGCTGACGCTGCTGCGCGGGGACTGGCACTGCGGGTACGACGTCCCGGCGACCCGCACCGCGCCGCAGTGCACGCCGCTGGCCACCCAGACGCTCCACGCGGTCGGGCTGGCCCACGGCGAGTCCCGCAAGGGCAACGACACCGTGGCCATGGCGCTGCTCGGCGACGGCGCCACGAGCGAAGGCGACTTCCACGAGGCGCTCAACTTCGCCGCCGTCTTCCGCGCGCCGGTGGTCTTCTTCGTGCAGAACAACGGCTACGCCATCAGCGTCCCGCTCTCCAAACAGTCGGTCGCGCCTTCCTTGGCGCACAAGGGAATCGGCTACGGCGTGCGCAGCGAGCAGGTCGACGGCAACGACGCCGCGGCGGTTCTGTCCGTTTTGGACAGCGCGGTGGCGCATGCCCGCGCCGGGAACGGTCCTTTCCTGGTCGAGGCGCACACCTACCGGATGGAAGCGCACACCAATGCCGACGACGCGACGCGGTACCGGCCGCCCGAGGAAGTCGAGCACTGGCAGCAGCGGGACCCGATCGGCCTCCTGGAGCGCCACCTGCGCGCGGGTGGCCACCTCGACGACGCGGCGGTTCAGCGGATCGCCGCGGAAGCCGAGGAGTTCGCCGCCGGGGTGCGAACCCGCATGCAGCAGGATCCGGCGGTCGATCCCGAGGACCTCTTCCGGCACGTCTACGCCGAACCGACGCCGCAGTTGACCGAGCAGCTCGCCCAGCTCCGGGCCGAACAGGAGGCGCTGTAATGGCACCGACCAGCATGGCGCAGGCGCTCAACGCCGCGCTCCGCGACGCCATCGCCGAGGACGAGCGCGTGGTGGTCTTCGGCGAGGACGTCGGACAGCTCGGCGGCGTCTTCCGGGTCACCGACGGCCTGCAGGCCGCGTTCGGCGAGGACCGCTGCTTCGACACGCCGCTGGCCGAATCGGGCATCGCCGGGTTCGCCGTGGGCATGGCGATGGCCGGCTTCCGCCCGGTGGTGGAGATGCAGTTCGACGCCTTCGCCTTCCCCGCGTTCGAGCAGGTCGTCTCGCACATCGCGAAGATGCGCAACCGGACGCGCGGCGCGGTCGGCCTGCCGATCGTCATCCGGGTTCCGTTCGCGGGCGGCATCGGCGGCGTCGAGCACCACTGCGACTCCAGCGAGGCCTACTACGCGCACACCCCGGGCCTCAAGGTCGTCGCTCCGGCGACCGCCGCGGACGCCTACTCGATGCTGCGCGAGGCCATCGACGATCCCGATCCGGTGGTGTTCCTGGAAGCCAAGAAGCTCTACTGGTCCAAACAGGACATCGAGCTGCCGACGACGGCGGAGCCGATCGGGCGGGCCGTGATCCGCCGGCCGGGCCGCGACGCGACGCTCATCGCCTACGGCCCCGGCGTGCCGCTGGCCATGGAGGCCGCCGTGGCGGCCGAAGAAGAAGGCTGGGACGTCCAGGTCGTCGACGCGCGCAGCCTGGTGCCCTTCGACGACGAGACGATCACCGAAGCCGTCCGCAGCACCGGACGTTGCGTGGTGCTCCAGGAGGCGCCGGGATTCGCCGGTGTGGCGGCGGAAATCGCCGCGCGCGTGCAGGAGCGCTGCTTCCACTCGCTGTCCGCGCCGGTGCTGCGCGTCGCCGGATTCGACGTGCCGTACCCGCCGCCGAAGCTGGAGCACGCGCACCTGCCGGGCGTCGACCGGGTGCTCGATGCGCTGGACCGGCTGCAGTGGGACGACCAGCCGGACACGAAGTGGCTCGGCGGAGCCCGGGGCCAGGAGGACGCCGCATGACGCGCTCCGCGGAGTTCGCGCTGCCCGACCTCGGGGAGGGCCTGACCGAGGCGGAGATCGTCCGCTGGCACGTCGAGGTCGGCGACCGGGTCGAGGCGGACCAGGTGGTCGTCGAGGTGGAGACCGCCAAGGCGGTCGTCGACGTGCCCTGCCCGCACGCGGGCGTGGTCGTGACGTTGCACGGTGCGGCCGGCGACGTGCTGGCCGTGGGCACGCCGCTGACGACGATCGCGTGCGACGACTCGGCGCACGAACAGCACCGGACCGAGGAGCGGGCCGGTTCGGGCCACGTGCTCGTCGGATACGGAACCGGCGGCGCGGCACCTCGCCGACGCCGCCGGGCGCACACCGTGTCGCGCACGCTGCGAAGCGCGGAACCGCCTGCTGCGCCGAGTCCGAACGGCGCGCCGCGCGTGCTCTCGCCCATCGTGCGCCGGCTCGCCAAGCAACACGGCGTCGATCTGTCCAATGTGGTCGGAAGCGGGCCGAGCGGCGTCATCCTGCGCCGCGACGTGGATGCCGCGTCGCATCCCGAGCCGCCCCAGCGGGACGGCGAGATCCGCACGCCGCTGCGCGGCCTCCGCGGTGCCGTTGCCGACAAGCTAGCCCGCAGCCGCCGGGAGATCCCGGATGCCAGCACCTGGGTGGACGTCGACGCGACCCGCCTGCTGGAGGCCCGTGCGCTGCTCAAGCAGCGCACGGACATCAGCCTGCTGTCACTGATCGCCCGCTTCTGCGTCGCGGGCCTGCGGCGATTCCCGGAACTCAACGCCTCGGTGGACACCGAACGCGGCGAGATCGTCCAGTTCCGGCACATCAACCTCGGTTTCGCCGCGCAAACGCCGCGCGGCCTGATGGTCCCGGTGGTGCGCGACGCCCACGAGATGAGCACGGCGCAGCTGTCCGAAGCGATCGCACACCGCACCGGCCTGGCCCGCTCTGGAGACCTCGAACCCAAGCACCTCACAGGCGGCACGTTCACGCTCAACAACTACGGCGTGTTCGGCGTGGACGGCTCCACCCCGATCATCAACCACCCGGAGGCCGCGATCCTGGGCATCGGCAGGATCATCGACAAACCCTGGGCCCACCAAGGAGAACTGGCCCTCCGGAAGGTGACCCAGCTGTCCCTGACGTTCGACCACCGGGTCTGCGACGGAGCGACCGCAGGAGGCTTCCTCCGCTACGTCGCGGACTGCGCCGAAAACCCGATCACGGCCCTCGCCGACCTCTGAGGCGCCGAGACTCCGTGAGTACTTTGTGTCGCCATAGCAGCACAAAGTACTCACGGGCCGGTCACGCCTCTGCGGATTCCGCGGTGGCGTGGTCGTAGTAGGCGAGGACGCCGCGGGCTCCGTGGAGGGCGAAGTCCGCTTCCGGGTTTGCCGGCTTTCCCGCCATCTCGATGATTTCGCGCATCGTCACGTTCACCAGGTCGTCGAGCGCTCGCCAGCGCGCCGCCGGGTCGGTGCCCTCCCGGGTGTCCGGGGCGAAGTCGTCCTCGCTGCGCCGCAGCCCCTCGCGCAGTTGCCGGATGAGCTTCATGAACGTGCCGTGGCCGCGCCCGGGCACCAGGTCGTCGGCGCGGGACGACAGCAGGCCCGCCATGTAGGTGATGTCCTCGACGTGGTTGCCGAGCCACTTTCGGCGCCGGTAGATGCCGCCCAGCTCCGGCCACCGCTTGCGAGCCGCCTGCCGGGACCGGCCGGTGACCGCGCTCAGGTCTGCGAGGCTCGCGCCGAGCCACACCGTTTCCACCGCCGCCGTGGCGGTGTGCCGCCCCGCCGCGTCGGCCATCAGCTCCTCCGCCTCCAGCGCGGCGCGGAACCTGCCGAGCGCGGCCACCCGCCGCTCCTGCTCGTCGCCGAAGTCGCTGCCCTTCGGGCCCGGATCGATCGCCTCGACCGGCACCGCGTTCGCCATCTGCCGCACCAACCGCTCGGCTTCTTCCGCCGACATGTCCAACCTCCTTGTAAACCTTGGGTTCACAGTAGCACTGTGAACCCAAGGTTTACAACTGCGCGAGAGTCACCCGTCGGCCGCGTCGTCCTCGGCGAACTCCTCCATGAGTCGCCGACTGGCGTGGAACAGCTCGGCGAAGCTGGCGAACTTCGCCAGTTCCCCGTACTTGGGCTCGAACAGATAGGCGGCCCACTCGCCCTCCGGGCTGGCCTCAGCAGGATCGAGAAGCCAGAAGTCTTCGCCTTCCGCGACATCCAGCGACGGCTCGCCCGGGCCGGGACTTGAGCAGCACTGCACCTTCAGGCAGCCCCACGGCCCACCAGGCGCAACATGACCCGATTTGCGAACCCGAGACAGCAGAGCTGCAAACCTCTGGTTTACAACTGAAGTCATTCAAGAAATTCCAGAAATGGCCGCCGACCTGCGAATTCACCTCTACGCCGAGTCCGCGCCGAGCACGTCGGGCTCGACGTTTTCGCAGGTCAGAGCAAACATGAAAGTGCTGTTCATGTTTGACCGCCGGTCTCTCCGCGCGCCAAGATCGGTCATCTCGCCCGAAACCCCCGAACCGGGGTTTCCTCGTCATGCCCAAATTCAGCGGCAGCCGAATCGAAGGAGCCGATGATGATCCACGCCCGCGGCCTGACCCGCCGGTTCACCGTCAAACGCCGGCCGGTCGACGCCGTGCGCGGGCTCGACCTCGACGTCGAGCCCGGCCAGCTGGTCGCATTCCTCGGGCCGAACGGCGCCGGCAAGTCGACCAGCCTGCGAATGCTCACCACGCTGCTGCCGCCCACTTCCGGAACGGCCACCGTCGCCGGGCACGACATCATCGCCGCGCCCGCCGCGGTGCGCGCCCGCATCGGCTACGTCGGCCAGAAGAACAGCGCCGGCGAGAACTTCCGCGCCCGCGACGAGCTGATCACCCAGGGCCGCAGCTACGGCCTGACCCGCCACGACGCCCGGCGCCGCGCCGACGAGGTCCTCGACCTGCTCGACCTGACCTCGCTGGCGGCCCGCAAGCCGGGCACGCTCTCCGGCGGGCAACGCCGCCGCCTCGACATCGCGATGGGCCTGGTGAACCGCCCGGCGCTGCTGTTCCTGGACGAGCCGTCCACCGGCCTGGACCCGCACAGCCGGGCCAACATCTGGGAGCACGTTCTGCGGCTGCGCGAAGAACACCGCACGACGCTGCTGTTCACCACGCACTACCTCGACGAGGCCGACAGCATGGCCGAGCGGGTGGTGATCGTCGACCGCGGCCGGGTCATCGCCGACGGCACGCCCGAGCAGCTCAAGGCCGACCTCGCCGGCGACCGCATCACCATCACCGTCGCCGAGCCGGACGCGGCACCGGCGGCCGAGGCGGCGGCCCGGCTCGGCTCCCCTGACGCCGTCACCGTCGACGGCCCGTCGGTAGAGATCCGCGTGCCCCGCGCCGACACCGCGCTGCCGGAATATCTGCGCGCCTTCGAGGAGACCGGGATCAAGGCGATCGCGGCCGAAACCGCGCGCCCCACCTTGGACGACGTCTTCCTCGCGCTCACCGGCCGAAGCCTCCGCGAGGGCGAAGCGGAGTCGTGAGCTCGAGTGCCGGTTCTTACCGGCTTGCGCACTCACGACCCCCGAACCTCAGAAAGGACCGATCGATGCAGTTCTTCCGCGACACCGCAACGGTTTTCGCCCGGGAGATCACTCCGGCGCTGCGCGAGCCGGTGGCGATCCTGTTCAGCATGGCGCAACCGGTGCTGTTCCTGTTCTTCTTCGGGCCGCTGCTGGCCGGCACCTCCGGCTTCGACGCCGCGCCGTGGCAGTGGTTCGTGCCGGGAATCCTGGTGATGATGTGCCTGTTCGGCCCGATGATGGCCGGCTACAACCTGCTGGTCGAGCTCGGCGGCGGCTCGCTGGAGCGGATGCTGGTGACGCCGCTGAACCGCTCGGCGATGCTCGTCGGCCGCACCCTGAAGGAGTTCGCTCTGCTGCTGGTGCAGGCGGTGCTGCTCATCGCCCTGTCCGTGCCGCTGGGTTTCCAGCTGCACCCCGCCGGAGTGCTCGCCGGGCTGGCCCTGCTGCTGGTGTTCGGTGTCGGGCTCGGCACGCTGTCGTTCGTGCTGGCGATCGCCTCGCACCCGGGCGGCGAGCTGTTCTACGCGATCACGCAGCTCGTGCTGTTCCCGTTGCTGCTGCTGTCCGGCGTGCTGCTGCCGATGGACTTCGGCCCGGCGTGGCTGCAGGTCGTCGCGCAGTTCAACCCGGTCTCGCACATCGCCGACGCCGAGCGGGCGCTGTTCTCCGGGCAGCTCGCGGACCTGTCGGTGCTGTACGGGATCATCGCGGCGAGCGTCATCGCCGCTGCCGGTCTGTGGTTGGGAACGCGCGCCATGAAGCGCGGGGTCTGAACCCGCCTCGCATAGGCTGGGGGCAGCGCGACCCAGGAGGAGGAGCCGTGTCGGTCACCGGTGAGCAAGCCGCGGATACCCGCATCCCCCTGCGCGACCAGGTGCGCCAGGAGTTGCAGGCCCGCATCGCCGATGGCCGGTTGCGCCCCGGTGACCGGATCTTCGAACAGGAACTCGCCGCCGAGCTCGGGATCTCCCGGGTTCCGGTGCGCGAGGCGATCCGGATGCTGCAGAGCGAAGGGTTCGTCGACGTGCTGCCGCGCCGCCGGGGCGTGTTCGTCCGCGGCCTGGACCGCCAGCAGGTCAAGGAGCTGTTCGAGGTCCGCGAGGCGCTGGAGGTCTACGCCGCCCGGCTGGCCGCCGAGCGCGCCGAGACCGCGGACGTGGCGCAGCTGGCCGATCTCGCCGGCAAGGCGCGCGATGCGCACGAGTCCGGCGACGTCAACGCGATGTCCGACGCCAACGCGACCTTCCACGACAAGCTCGTCGGGCTCGCGGGCAACGACCTGCTGGCGTCGATGCTGGAGCCGCTGCACAGCCGGCTGGCCTGGCTGTTCCGGATGAACCTGGAACCCGAGCGGGTGTGCACCGAGCACGAGGAGCTCCAGGCCGCGATCGCCGCCGGCGACGCCGACCGGGCCGCCGAGGTCGCCAAGCAGCACGTCCTGTCCAGCCGCCAGATGGTCCTGGAACGCATGCTCTTCTGACCGCTGAGCTCAGCGCGCCGCATTCGGCAACTCCCGACGAGCGCTCCTGGCTCGGGGCATGCTGCCGATCTCCCCAACTCCTTGACGCTGGGTAGCCGCACGAATACTGTGAACGCATGTTCATGAACACGTGTTCATGAGCGATCTCGGGAGGTATCCGAATGACGAATGACGCGGACGTGGCGGCGCTGGAGCGGCTCGAACGGCAGCAGACCGACGCGTGGGGACACGACGGCGCGGCCTTCGCCGCGACCTTCACGGAGAGCGCCGACTTCGTCGACGTGATGGGCGGGCACCTGCACGGCCGCGAGGCCATCGCGAAGAGCCTGCAGGACGGGTTCGACACGTTCATGGCCGGCACCCGGATGTCGGCCCCGCGGGAACGGCGCGTGGAGTTCGTGTCACCCGAGCTGGCCGTGGTCATCAACAGCGGGAACTGCGTCCTCCAGCCCGGCGCGACCGAATGCCGGGTCGAGGACCTCTCGATCCAGACGAAGGTCGCGGTCAAGCAGGACGGCCAGTGGTTGTTCCAGACCTTCCAGAACACCCGCGTCCGCGCCTGATTCCAGCGAGGGACTGAAATGCCGAGAACCCCGGCCGCACTGCGCGACGCCGGCGGCCCAGGGATTCGCGAACACCTGATCCGCGTCGCCGAGGGCCTGATCGCGCAACGCCGCACCGAAGGGTTGACCGTCCGCGCCATCGCGCGCGAAGCGCAGGTCGCCGACGGCGTCCTCTACAACTACTTCGACGACAAGGAGGAACTCCTCGCGCACGCCTTGCTGGCGCACATCGAGACGGCCGAACGAACCCTGGCGCCCCCGCCAGCGCCCGGCGACGGCGCGATCGAAGCGAACCTCGCAGCACACCTGCGGCACATTCTCGATCTGCACGAGCGAATCCTGCCCGCATTCGCCGGGTTGCTGAGCCAGCCCAAGGCGCTCGCCCGGTTCAACACCTGGCCACGATCGAAGAAGGGGAACAACCTCCAGCAGACCCTGGCCGCGCACATCCGCGCCGAGCAGGAACTCGGCCGGATCGATTCCGGAGCGGACGCCGACGCCGCTGCGACCTTGATCGTCGGCGCCTGCTACGAATTCGTGCTGCCCCGCCTGCTCCAACCGTCGACGGCCGAACCGCTCGAGGTTCCGCCGGAGTTCATCGACAGGCTCGTCGAAACGCTCCTCAACGGCGTTCGCCCCGCGAAACCCTGACCGCGCCGAACGCGGCGCTGTTGGAGATTTCCACATCCCGGATCCCTTGTGCCACAACGACACGAGGGATCCGGTGCGTCGGCCGGGAAACCACGTCCGGCAAAGATTTCGGTATACGAACAACGCCGACTCACTCTTGACCGGTGGTTCTTCCGGGCCTACCTTACGTATACATATTCTTATACTTCCACATCGTGGAAGAAATGAGAAAATCAAGGTAGCCGAATGTTTCAACGTGGAAACCCGGGAGCAGCCTAATGACCGCGACGGACAACCGATCTGCCACGGATCCGCCCGGCACCGCCAGCACCACTCTGTACAGCTACGACCTCGCCCCGACGAAGAAGGAAGGGCGCCGCTGGGGCGCCTACAACGTCTTCACGCTCTGGGCCAATGACGTGCACAGCCTCGGCAACTACGCCTTCGCCATCGGCCTGTTCGCGCTCGGGCTGAGCGTATGGGGCATTCTACTTGCATTCGTGCTGGCCTCGGTGCTGTTGTTCCTGCTCCTGACGTTGTCCGGCTACATGGGCCACAAGACGGGCGTGCCCTTCCCGGTCATGAGCCGCATCGCGTTCGGCACCAAGGGCGCGCGGATCCCGGCGGCCGTCCGCGGCATCGTCGCCATCGCCTGGTTCGGCATCCAGACCTACCTCGCGTCGGCCGTGCTGAACGCCCTCCTCGTGGCCATGTTCCCCAGGCTGCAGTTGCTGGAGACCACGTCCGTGCTGGGGCTGTCGACGCTCGGCTGGATCACCTTCCTCGTGCTCTGGGCGGTCCAGGTCCTCATCGTCAGCTACGGCATGCACGTGATCCGCAAGTACATGGCGATCGCCGCGCCGACCACGCTCATCACGATGTGCGCGCTGGCGATCTGGATGTTCGTCCGCGCGGGCGGTTCCATCTCGATCTCCACCTCGCAGCCGCTCACCGGCGGGGCGATGTGGCTGCAGATCCTGCAGGGCGCCGCGCTCTGGGTCGTGATCTACGGGACGTTCGTGCTGAACTTCTGCGACTTCACGCGCTCGGCCAAGAGCCGCAAGTCGATCGTCCGCGGGAACCTGATCGGGATTCCGGTGAACATGCTCTTCTTCGCCGGCATCGTCGTCGTCCTCAGCGGCGCGCAGTTCAAGCTGGACGGACGGGTGATCACCAGCCCGACCGACATCGTCCAGACGATCCCCAACCTGATCCTGCTCGCGAGCGCCTCGATCGCCCTCATCATCCTGACGATCGCGGTGAACCTGATGGCCAACTTCGTGGCACCGATCTACGTGCTCGTGAACCTCTTCCCGCAGAAGCTGAACTTCCGCCGGGCGGGGCTGGTGAGCGCCGTCATCGGTCTCGTCATCCTGCCCTGGAACCTCTACGACAACCCCGTGGTGGTGAACTACTTCCTCGGCGGCCTCGGTGCGCTGCTCGGCCCGATCTTCGGCGTGATCATGGCGGACTACTGGTTGCTGCGGAAGGCGCGCGTCAACGTCCCGGACCTCTACACCGAGAACCCGGACGGCGACTACCACTACCGCAACGGCTACAACCCCAAGGCCGTCTGGGCGTTCGTCCCCGCCTCCGCGATCTCCGTCATCGTGGCGCTGGTGCCCGTCTTCGAGGTCGTCGCCGGGTTCTCCTGGTTCATCGGGGCGATCCTCGGCGCGGCCATCTACGCCGTCATCGGCGACCGCAAGCCCGAATTCCGCGACGTCGACGGCGAAGCCATCGCGGTCGCCGCCGAGTGAACCAGCGAATCCATGAGGGGAAACATGAGGATCGTCGTCGCCAACGTCAACACGACCGAGGCGGTCACCGAGGCAATCCGGCAGCAGGCCGTGAAAGTCGCCTCCTCCACCACCGAGATCGTCGCGGTGACACCGGATTTCGGGGCGGGCTCGGTGGAGGGCAACTTCGAGAGCTACCTGGCCGCGGTGGCGGTGATGGACCGCGTCAGTCGGCTCGAAGAGCCCTTCGACGCGCTGGTGCTGGCGGGCTTCGGTGAGCACGGCAAGGAAGGGCTCGCGGAGCTGTTCGACGTGCCGGTCGTCGACATCACCGAGGCCGCCGCGCACACGGCCTGCCTGATCGGCCGCCGCTACGCGGTGGTGACCTCGCTGCGCCGCACGCTCGGCCAGATCCACGACCGCCTCCAGCTGATCGGCCTGACGGGCCGGTGCGCGGCGCTGCGTGCCGCCGAGATCCCGGTGCTGGAGCTGGAGGCCGACGAGGACCGGGCCGCGACGCGCATCGTCGAGGAGGCGCGGCTGGCGGTGGAGCAGGACGGTGCCGACGTGATCCTGCTCGGCTGCGCCGGAATGGCGGGCCTCGCGGAGCGGATCGAAGCGGAGGTCGGCGTCCCCGTCGTCGACGGAGTCGCCGCGGCGGTGAGCCTGGCGGAGGCCCTGGTGAGCCAGAACCTCACCACCTCCAAGCGCGCCTATCCCACGCCCAGCCCCAAACCCCTGAAGGGCTGGCCGCTGCAGTGAACAACTGGCAGTTCACCGCGCCCGAGGATCACGGCGGGCCCGGTGCGCGGTGGACTGCCAACTGGACGCCATCGGCCAATCGGTAGGGCCTGGTTTCCACGAGAGTCCCGTGCAGGCGGCGCAGCCGCGACACCTCCGCGCGCACGGTGACGAGATGCTCGGTGTCCCCGAACAGGGCCCGGCTGAGCGCTTGCGCGGTGAGGCCGGCCGGCCCGGCGGAGTGCAGGAGCGCGAAGATCTCGGCGTGCCGATTGGTCAGCGGGCGGTGCCATTCGGCGTCACCGGAGCGCAGGCGGAGCACCGGCGGACCGGACAGGTCGAGGTCGAGCAGCACCGTCCGCCCGCGGTTCGACGGCCGGATGAGCCAGCCGTCCGCCAGCCGCTCGGGCAGGCAGGCGCCGAGGCCGGGCACCGCGATGACCTGCCCGTCGGCCGGTGCGGCGATCCGGTCTCCCACCGCGATGCCCGAGCTGTGCGCGACCCAGCCGTCGTCGTCGACCAGCAAGGCCGGCCCGGAGGCGGCGGCCAGCAGCGGCTCGGCCGACTGCCGCAGCCGTTCCAGGCCCTGCCGGTGGCCGCGCCAGAGCTGGGCTTCGGCGAGCCGCCGCGCCGTCTCGACCAGGGCGCCGATCGCCGGATGCAGGGTCAGTGCCGGCCCGCTGACGTCGACGACGCCCAGCAGCGCGCCGGTGCGCGGGTCGTGGATCGGCGCGGCGGTGCAGTACCACGGATGCTGGCCCTGTTCGAAGTGCTCGCCCGCGAGCAGCTCGACCGGTGCGGCCTCGGCCAGTGCGGTGCCGATCGCGTTGGTGCCCACGTTCGCCTCGGTCCACTGGGCGCCAACGCGGAAACCGAGATCCTCGGCCCGGCGCCGGACCGGCGACGCGCCCTCCTGCCAGAGGATGACGCCATCGGCGTCGGTGACGACCAGCAGCAGCGGCGAAGCGTCGGACACGGCCCCGATCACCTGCCTGAGTTCGCCGATGACGTTCCGCAACGGCGAATCGTGCCGCCTTCGGGCGAGCGCTTCCTCGGCGAGGGCGGCGCGGGCATTGAGGCCGTCGGCGGTGAGACCGAGCCCGAGGACGCGCGACCAGGAACGGGAGACGAGGTCGCGAGGGCGCAGCTGCGGCCGGCTTCCGGAGATGACGGCGTCGTGCATCCGCACCAGGTCACGGGCGTAATCGGGCAGGTGCCGGCCCGGCGGGACAGCGTGCGGAACGCTCACCTGTCCACCTCCCGCGCCATCGCTCTCGCCGCGATGATATGTGGCACCGGTCACTGCACGCGATAGCCGGGCCGGAATGCAATTCCCTGCAACCCTTGCCGACCACCTCAACGAGGCGTGTGATCTGCATTACTCGATTACTGGGATGACAGGGAGTTGCGATGACGCAGACGATCGACCCGGTGGCACGGCCCGGCTCCCCGCAGGCGCGCGTCGATGCCTGGCTGAATCGTTTCGAGTCCGCGCTCGCGGCCCGCGACGCCAGGCAGGCCGCCGAGCTGTTCGCGGTCGACAGCTACTGGCGGGACCTGGTGTCGTTCACCTGGAACCTCAAGACCGTCGAGGGGCGCGAGGGCATCGCGCACATGCTGGCGGCCTGCCTGGGCAACACCGCCCCCTCCGGCTTCCGCACCGCGGAGGCCCCGGTCGAGGCGGCGGGCGTCATCGAGGCGTGGATCGAGTTCGAGACGGCCAACGGCCGGGCGAAGGGGCATCTCCGGCTGACCGACGAGGGTGCCTGGACGCTGCTCACCAGCCTGCGCGAGCTCAAGGGATTCGAGGAGCCGCAACGCGAACGGCGCCCGAAGGGCGCCCACCACGGGACGATCAAGGGACGCCGTTCGTGGGTCGAAGAACGCGACCGGGAGAAGTCGGAGCTGGGCCGCGAGCAGCAGCCCTACGTCGTCGTCATCGGCGGCGGGCAGGGCGGCATCGCGCTGGGCGCGCGGCTCCGCCAGCTCGGCGTGCCGGCGCTCGTCCTCGAACGCAACGCCCGCGCCGGGGATTCGTGGCGCAAGCGCTACAAGAGCCTGTGCCTGCACGACCCGGTCTGGTACGACCACCTGCCGTACCTGCCCTTCCCCGACAACTGGCCGGTCTTCGCGCCCAAGGACAAGATCGCCGACTGGCTGGAGATGTACACGCAGGTGATGGATGTGCCCTACTGGACGGGATCCGAGGTCACCTCCGCCGACTGGGACGACGAGACCGAGCAGTGGACGATCGTCGTCGACCGCGACGGCGAGACGATCACCCTCACGCCCCGCCAGCTCGTCTTCGCCACCGGGATGTCCGGCAAGCCGAACATCCCGTCGTTCCCGGGAATGGAGCTCTTCGAAGGCGATCAGCACCATTCCTCCCAGCACCCCGGCCCCGACGCCTACGCGGGCAAGCGGGCGGTCGTGATCGGCTCCAACAACTCCGCCCACGACATCTGCGCGGCGCTGTGGGAGCACGGCGCCGCGGTCACCATGGTGCAGCGCTCCTCCACGCACATCGTCAGGTCCGAATCGCTGATGGACATCGCCATGGGCGACCTCTACTCCGAGCGCGCGGTGCGGGCCGGGATGACCACCGACAAGGCCGACATGGTCTTCGCGTCGCTGCCGTACCGGATCATGCACGAGTTCCAGATCCCGGTGTACAAGCAGATCCGGGAGCGCGACGCGGACTTCTACGACCGGCTGGAGAAGGCCGGATTCCTGCTCGACTGGGGCGACGACGAGTCCGGGCTGTTCATGAAGTACCTCCGCCGCGGCTCCGGCTACTACATCGACGTCGGCGCCTCCGAGCTGGTCGCCGACGGCGAGATCGCGCTCGCCCGCGGCAAGGTCGACCACCTCACCGCCGACGGCGTCGTGCTCTCCGACGGCACCGAGCTGGCGGCCGATCTGGTCGTCTACGCGACCGGGTACGGCTCGATGAACGGCTGGGTGGCGGACCTGGCCGGCCAGGAGATGGCCGACAAGGTGGGCAAGTGCTGGGGCCTGGGTTCGGGCACGACGAAGGATCCCGGGCCGTGGGAGGGCGAGCAGCGCAACATGTGGAAGCCCACGCAGCAGCAGGGCCTGTGGTTCCACGGCGGGAACCTGCACCAGTCCCGGCACTACTCGCTCTACCTCGCCCTGCAGCTCAAGGCCAGGTTCGAGGGCATCCCGACCCCGGTCTACGGCCTGCAGGAGGTGCACCACCTGTCCTGACCGCCCGGCGGCGCCTTCGGCCAACGCCCGGTCGAAGGCGCCGTTTCCGGCGGCTACGCGCGTTCGGCCTCGTACTTCTTGGCCATGTGGGCCACCGCGTCGTGCTGGGCTTGGGCGTGGCCTTCCCTGGTGTCCCGCGCCCGGGCCTTCGCGTCCAATGTGGACTGATGCTGTCCCTGGAAGGCCGGCATCACGTGCTGGGCGATCAGTTCGTAGGAGCGCTTCGTCGCCGCCGGGTTCGCCCAGTCGTGTGCCATCAGCAGCATCGCGCCGAACCCGCCGGACTGGCCGACCAGCCGCTGCACCTGCTCCGCCGCATCTTCCGGGGTGCCGATCACGCCGACGCCCGAATCGCGGATGAACGCGATCATCTCCCTGATGTCGCCGCCCGACACGTGCATCTGCGGGAAGGCCGCGATCTTCTGGAAGTACTCGAACCAGTCCGCGATCCCGTGCTCGACGTCCCGGTACGCCTGCTCCCGCGTCTCCGCGACGTGCATCAGGCCGACCAGCCGCCACGCCCCGCGATCCACCTCGGCACCGAACGCCTCGGCGCGCTCGGTCATGATGCCCCAGTGGTAGCCCAGGGCGTCGAAGCTCTCGGCGGTGAGCGTCGCGCCGATCGACAGCAGCCCGACACCGTGCCGCCCGGCCAGCCGGGGGCCGGTCGGAGACGCCACCGCGGCCACCGCCACGTCGAACAGCGGATCCGAATAGGGCCGCAGCTGCAGGCGCGCGTCGACGAGGTTGTGCGTGCGGGTCTGCGCGGTGACCGCTTCGCCGCGCAGCAGGCGCAGCACGATGTCGAGGTTCTCCTCGAGCAGCTCGCGGGTCTCGGTCGGGTTGAGGCCGATCATCGCCGAATCCGTGGGCAGCGAGCCCGGCCCGACGCCGAGCATGACCCGGCCGCGCGTGAGGTGGTCCAGCAGCACCATCCGGTCCGCCACCCACAGCGGGTTGTGGTAGGCCAGCGAGATCACGCCGGTGCCGAGCCTGATGTGCCGGGTGCGTTCGGCGGCCGCGGCGATGAAGATCTCCGGCGAGGCGATCAGCTCGCTGCCCGCCGAGTGGTGTTCGCCGATCCACGCCTCGTCATAGCCGAGCGCGTCGAGGTGCTGGATGAGTTCGAGATCGCGGTGCAGCGCTAGGGTGGGGTTCTGGCCCGCGGTGTGGAACGGTGCCAGGAAAACGCCGAAACGCAGCTTGCTCACGCCTACCTCCTGGGTAGCCCGGGATGCCTTCCCCAGTGCACTAAAGCCGCCGCCGGACCGCAATCGCCCGACCGGACAAGCCGAAATAGCCTGCGCCTATCGGTTCGTTAGGCGTGCTGTCTTTGTCGTACCCACCGGTCGGTGATTCATTCGGTGCAAGCCGGGCGGTTTCCGCTGTCCGCCGGTCCGAAGTGGACGACAAGGAGCTTGAGAGTGCCCGCAGCCGACCGGCCAGTCGCCGGTACCCCGTTTCCCGTCCGGTTGGCCGAACTCGCCGCCGCCGAACCCGACCGCGCCGCGCTGACCTGCGAAGGCACCACGCTCACCCGGGCCGAGCTGGAATCGGAGTCGAACCGGCTGGCCCGCGACCTGCTGGCGCACGGCGTGCGGCAGGGCGACTTCGTCAGCATCGTGCTGCCCAACGGGGTGCCGTTCGTGCTCGCCGAGATCGCGGCCTGGAAGGTCGGCGCGGTGCCCCAGCCGCTGAGCCCCAAGCTCCCGGCCGGTGAGCTGGCCGAGATCATCGCGCTGACCGAGCCGGCGCTGGTGATCGGCGACGTCGAACCCGAGCTGTCCGGCGGGCGCCCGGTGCTGCCCGCGCGGTTCCGCTCCGCCCAGCAGGACGACGGCCCGCTGCCGGTGGCGGTCTCCCCCGCGTGGAAGGCGCCGACCTCCGGCGGCAGCACCGGTCGCCCCAAGGTGATCGTCGCGGGGCGGCCGGCGCTGGTGGAGGACGTGGAATCGTCCGCGGACAGCTTCGGCATCGAGCCCGGCGGCGTCGCGCTGGTGCCTTCCCCGGTGTCGCACAACGCGCCGAACATGTCGGTGGCCATGGGATTGCTGCGCGGCAACCACGTGATCCTGATGCGCCGCTTCGACGCCGCCGAGACGCTGCGGCTGATCGGCGAGCACCAGGTGACCTGGCTGTACGTGGTGTCGACGATCCTGGGCCGGATCGCGAAGCTGCCCGCGGAGGTGCGCGACGCCGCGGACATGTCGAGCCTGCGCGCCATCTTCCACACGGCGGCGCCGGTGCCGGTGTGGCTGAAGAAGCAGTGGATCGACTGGGTCGGGCCGATCCTGCGCGAGCTGTACGCGGGCACCGAGGCGCAGGCCGCCACATTCATCACCAGCGAGGAGTGGCTGGCGCACCCGGGCTCGGTCGGCCGGGTGCTGCGCGGCGAGATGCAGGTGCGCGACGCCGAAGGCCGGGTCCTGCCGCCGGGCCGGGAAGGCAAGGTGTGGATGCGCACGCCGACGGACGTCGAGCCGACGTACCAGCTGCTGGGCGGGCACGCGCAGGTCGGCGAGGGCGGCTGGGAATCCCTCGGCGACATCGGCTGGTTCGACGAGGACGGATACCTCTACCTCGGCGACCGGGAGACGGACATGATCCTGGTCGGCGGCGCGAACGTGTACCCGGCGGAGCTGGAAGCCGCGCTGGGGCTGCACGACGCGGTGGTGGACAGCTGCGTGATCGGCCTGCCCGACGACGACCTCGGCAACGTCCCGCACGCGATCGTCCACCCGCGCCGCCCGGTGACCGAAGCGGCGCTGCTGGAACACCTCCGCGCCCGGGTGGCGGCCTACCGCCTGCCCCGGAGCTTCGAATTCGTCGCCGCTCCGCTGCGAGACGAGGCGGGCAAGATCCGCCGCTCCCGCCTCCGGGCCGAACGCCTGCCCTCGTGAGTGTTCACTCCGGTTCTTACCGGAACGAACACTCACGAGCCGTGGCGGTCAGGTGAGCTTGCCGAGGTTGGTGAGGACTGCGGCGCAGTCGTCGATGATTTCGCCGGTGATGTCCGCCGCCGGTCGCAGCTCGTTGAACGTGCCGACGACTTGACCGATGAAGAACGATGCCAGGGCCTTCGCTCCGTCGTTGCCGGCTTCGGCAGCTCGGTTGATGCGCCGCCACGCCTCGTCGACCAGCATCGGTTGCAGTGGCATCGGCAGCGGCGCCGGGCTGCCCGGGCTCGCCCACTCGTCGTGCCACGCGCTGCGCAGCTGCCGGGCCGGTTTCCCGGTGCGAGTCGGCGAGCGCAGCGTGTCGCCGCTGGTCGCGGCCAGGAACTTGGCCTTCACCGAGGGTGACGTGATGTCCTCGTGGCTGGACAGCCACACCGATCCGCACCACACGCCGGCCGCGCCCAGCGCCAGCGACGCCGCCATCTGACGCCCGGTGGCGATTCCGCCGGCCGCCAGCACCGGCACGTCGCCCGCGAGATCCACGACCTCCGGCACCAGCACCATGGTCGCGATGGTTCCGGTGTGCCCGCCGGCCTCGGTGCCCTGCGCGACGAGCAGGTCGACGCCCATGTCGAGCTGCCGCTGGGCGTGCTTCGGCGATCCGACCAGCGCCGCGATCGGCACCCCGTCGGCTTTACCGCGCTCCAGCATCGCCGCCGGCGGCGTGCCGAGCGCGTTCGCGACCAGGGCGATCCGGTGCGAGAAGGCGACGTCCAGCAGCGGCTGCACGATCTCCGGGCCAACGCTGGCCGCGAAGCGGTCTCCCGCCGACGCCGTGTCGGACGACGGGATGTCGTACTTCGCCAGCAGCGAGTCGACGAAGTCGTAGTGCTCCTGCGGGATCTGGGCGCGCAGGCTGGCCAGGTAGTCGGCCGGGTCGCCGGTGGCCGTCTTGCTGGGCACCAGCACGTCGACGCCGTAGGGGCGGCCGTCGACCTGCTCCTCGATCCAGGTGAGCTGCGCGTCGAGTTCTTCCGGGGTGTAGCCGGTCGCGGCGAGCACGCCGATGCCACCGGCGTTGGTCACGGCCGCGACCACTCCGGGTGAGCGGTTGAATCCCACCAGCGGACTTTCGATGCCCAGCAGTTCGGTCAACGCGGTGCGCATGCGCGCTCCTTCCCATCGCCGGGGCGACATTGCGCCGGACAGCCGCATGATGCCTACTGCGGCCGCCGAACACCAGAACGCATTGCGCCGCCGTCGCCGCAATCCCCCACCCAGGTTTATCCACAGTGGACAAAGATGTGGGCGAAACATCCCGAATCGCGCTGAATCGACACCAGCAGCGCCTTGCGGCGCGAGGTGAACACGAGTTTACTTGCTTGGTGAACACAAGTTCACGCCGATAGCGAGGAGCCCGATGAGCTTGGCCACGCCCACCGCACAACGACGTTCGAGGCTCGTCATCGGAGTGCTCGCATCGTGCGGGATCGCGGTGTCGTTGATGCAGACCCTGGTCGTACCGCTGCTCCCGGAATTCCCCAGGCTCCTCGACACGTCGCGGTCCAACGCGGGCTGGCTGGTCACCGCGCCGCTGGTGGCCGGCGCGGTGTGCGCACCCGTCCTCGGCCGGCTCGGCGACATGTACGGCAAGCGCCGGATGCTGCTGATCTCGCTGGCCACGATGGCGGTGGGCAGCGCGATCGGCGCGGTCAGCGACGACTTCACCGCCGTGCTCGTCGGCCGGGTGCTGCAGGGCGCGGCGGTCGGCGTAGTGCCGCTGGGGATCAGCATCATGCGCGACGAGTTACCCGAGGACCGCGTCGGTTCCGGAGTGGCGTTCATGAGCGCGACGCTGGGCATCGGCGGCGCGGTGGGGCTGCCGGTGACCGGCGTGGTGGCCGAGAACCTCAACTGGCACTGGCTGTTCGCGGGCGCGGCGGTGTTCGCGATCGCCGAGATCGGGCTGATCCTCTGGGTGGTGCCGGAGTCGCCGCTGCGCACCGGCGGCCGATTCGACTTCCTCGGCGCGGTGGGCCTGTCGGCGGCGCTGACGTGCCTGCTGCTGGCGATCTCCAAGGGCAACGAATGGGGCTGGACCAGCGGCATCATCATCGGCCTGCTCGTCGCGGCGGCGGTGTTGTTCCTGGTGTGGGGCCTGTACGAACTGCGCGTCGGTGCGCCGCTGGTGGATCTGCGGGTGTCGGCCCGGCCCGCGGTGCTGCTGACCAACATCGCCTCGGTGCTGATCGGCATGGCGATGTTCGCCGGGTTCCTCGTGGGCTCGCAGATCATGCAGGCCCCGGAGGGCACCGGCTACGGCTTCGGCATGTCGCTGGTGCTGACGGGCCTGGTGCTGTTGCCCATCGGCGCCGCCATGGGTGTGTTCTCGCCGGTGTCGGCGCGGATCTCCCGGCGGCGCGGGCCGCGCACCACGCTGATCCTGGGCGGCACGGTGCTGATGGTGGGCAACCTCGCGGGATCCTTCCTGCACTCGCCGCTGCCGCTGGTGGTGTTCAACCTGACCGTGGGCGCGATCGGCGGCGCGCTGTCCTACGGCGCCCTGCCGACGCTGATCATGCAGGCGGTGCCGCAGACCGAAACCGCCGCCGCGAACAGCCTGAACAGCCTGGCCCGCTCGATCGGCACGTCCAGTTGCAGCGCCATCGTGGTCGCGCTGACGACCGGATCGGTGGTGCAGATCGCCGGCGTGAACTACCCGTCGACGTTCGCGTACTCCTGGGTGTTCATGGTGGCGGGCGCGGCGGCGCTGCTGGCCGCGCTGATCGCAGCGGCGACGCCGGGAACCCGCCGGTACACGCCTGTTACCGCGCAGGTGGCGACCACGGCGGGGCGGTCGCGCTAGCCTGAACGGCATGTCCAGCACGGCTCCGGCCACAGCGGTCGGCGAGGACCAGCGGCGCGACGCGTGCGCCACCCGCGAAGCCATCCTCAAGGCGGCGCGACGCCGCTTCTCGTCGTGCGGCTACGCCGACGTGACGCTGCGCGACATCGCGGCGGACGCCGAGGTCAGCGCGGCCCTGGTGATGAAGTACTTCGGCAGCAAGGAAAGCCTGTTCGCGGAGGCCTCGGGCTTCGAGCAGGACGCGGAGCGCCTGCTGGACTGCGAACTCCCCCGGCTCGGCGAACACCTGGTCCGGACGCTGCTGGACTACCACGACCGAACCCAGGGCGACCCGCTGGTGCGGGCGGTGTTCACGTCGTCGCGCCCGGCGGGAGCCCAGTTCCGCGCGAACTTCGAACAACAACTGGTCACCCGCCTGGCCAAGCGCCTGACGGGGCCGAAGGCCCGCCTCCGAGCGGAACTGGTCTGCAGCCACCTGATGGGCCTGGGAGCGGCCCGCCTGGTACTGAAAACCAAAGCGATCAGCGCAGAACCAAAGGAAAACCTGATCGCGATAACGGCCCCACTGCTCCAGAACTGGATCAACGGCCCGCTGTAAAAACACCCGAAGATCAGGCCGCCCAACGTTTCCCCAGGTCAAGACCCGTGTGCACTTTCTGTCGCCATAGCAACAAAAAGTACACACGGGCCCAACCAGCCAAAACGACGGCCGACACCCCTAGATCTGGCTTGTCGCGTTACTCGGCGTCCAGTGTGCTGAGACAGGCTCGGACGGTGTCTGCGTCGGAGTGGCCGAGCTGGTCGAGCACGACGAGCGCAGCCTGCCAGGCTTCCCGAGCTCCCTCCGCATCACCAGCAGTGCGCAGGGCTTCGCCGAGCTTGGTGAGGCTGGTCGCCTCGCCCAACTGGTGCCCGATGGCGTGACGGTGCTCCGCCGCCTTGCGGTAGGTGCGCACCGCGTTGTCGATGTCCCCCGCCTGAAGGTATGCGGACCCGAGGTTGGTCAGCGCGTAGCCCCGGGCGAATGGGGCATCGATCTCGCTGGCCCGGTGCAGATGGGTGAGTGCTGCGGTGAAGTCACCGAGGTGGGCCAAGGCCAGTCCGAGAACAGCGTCGGCCCCGGATTGAACTTCCTGGTCACCAGAATCGCCTAGTATTTGCAGTGCGTGTCGTGCGGAGGTCGCCGCATCCCCGTAGCGCTCCAACTCGAGAAAGATCTCCCCAAGCACGCCGTGTGTGCTGGCTTCCCAGAATTTGTCGCCGAGTTCGGCGAACAGTTCGGCGGCGGATTGCTGGTATCGAAGAGCTGCATCAGGTTCCCCGCGGAAGAGATGTGCCGTGCTGAGGTCGGCGAGCAGTCTTGCCTGTGCGGGAAGATCTCCATTCTCCGCAGCGACTTTGAGTCCGTCAGCGCTGCTGACTTTCAACTCGTCGATCAATCCGCGCAGCTTGAACGGGTAGGTGGCCGCATGTGCCAACCACGGGCCACGGGACATCTTTAGTGCCACTGCCTGCCGGATGGTGGCCAGCACGCCGGCGTGCTCGACATCCCACCATGCCAATGCGTCTTCATACGTGGCGAAGTCGCGCCATAGGCGTTCGTCGACGTACTCCAACTCGGGCAGGGGCCGACTTGGCAGCAGTCGTTGGTTGGCGGCGTAGGTGGTGTAGAGGTAGTGGTCGAGCAAGCGCTGCAACGCCGCGGTGCGTTCCTGCTCAGTTTCGTTCGCATGCGCGCACTCACGCGCATAGGCGCGCAGCAAGTCGTGGAAGACATAGCGGTCTCCCGCGCGTCGGGTGAGCAGATGCGCCCGGCAAAGCTCGGCTAGCGCCCGACGAGTGTGGCGCTGGCCCGCCCCGGCAAGTGCCGCAGCCGCGTCGAGGCCGACGTCCGGCGAATTCGGGAGTCCCAGCAAGCGAAACAGCCGAGCAGCCTGCGGGGAAAGCACGCGGTAAGACCAGGAGAACACCGCTCGGACACCGGTTCGCCCACCCAGATCCAGCGCATCAAGCCGATCACGCTCATCACGGAGATCAGCAGCGAGGTCTTCCAACGGTACGTCCGGTTCGGCTGCGGCTTGTGCGGCGACCAGGGTCAGCGCCAGCGGCAGTCCCGCGCAATGCTCCAACAACGCCGCCACCGCCTCCGGGGCGTTGGCCAGCCTTTCGTCACCGAGAAAACGAGCCAGCAATTGGCGTCCTTCGCCGCGGGTGAGCGTGGCCAGGGAGAGCCGCTGCGCACCGTGGTGAGCGACCAACCCGTCCAGCCGCTGACGACTCGTCACGACCACCAGACACCCGGCCGAGCCAGGCAGCAAAGGCAACACCTGCTCGGCATCACGAGCGTTGTCCAGCACAAGCAACATCCGCCGCCCGTGCGACAGCGTCCGAAACTGCGCCGCCCGAGCCTCCTCAGTCGCCGCTACCGCTTCCGGCGCCACTCCCAGCGCGGTGAGAAACCCGATCAACGCCTCCGCTGGAGCCATCGGATCAGCCACCGGATCAAAACCACGCAAATTCACATACAACTCACCGTCGGGAAACCGCTCCCGAACCTGCTGAGCCCACTGCACCACCAACGTCGACTTGCCCACCCCAGCAAGCCCGTCAACGGTCGACACCAGAACCGTGTGATCGTGGCCAGCGCCATTGAGCAGCGTGGTCAACGCATCCTGCTCGACCGTCCGGTTGACGAAATGCCGCACCGTCGCTGGAAGCTGACGCGGCACCTCCCACGGACGCCCCACCGAACCGGCCGAGCCATGAATGTGCACATCCCCCAGCACATTCTGCGCCTGAACAACATTCTCAGCCGACGACGCACTGTTCCGCGTCCCCCCGTCCGGCGATCCCACACATCCCCCTCAAACACACGACGAAAAACAACCAGTGTGACCCTGGCACAAGCACGATCGAACCTGCACCGCCATCCGCGCAAGCCACGAAGAGCAGGAACACCCGAAAAACAGGTCAATGCAGTTGCGAGGTTGGCAGCGCGTTGGTCGTGAGTGGTGGTTCCGGTAAGAGCCGGAGTCATCACTCACGAGTTCGGTTCAGCAGTGGTGCGAGGGTTTTTCGGAGTTGGGTCGGGTTTTGGTGGTGTAGGGATTGCATGCCGAGTTCTCGGGCCGCTTCGACGTTCTGGAGGGTGTCGTCGACGAACAGGCAGCGGGTCTCCGGGGCTCCTGCTCTGGCCGCTGCGAATCGGTAGATCTCCGGGTCGGGTTTCGCGATTCCCACTCGGGCGCTGTTGACCACTTCGTCCAGGAGATCCGCTATCCCGAGCCGGGCCAGGTCCGATTCCAGTCGGGTGGTCGCGTTCGACACCAGGACCACTGGGACGTGTTCTCTGGCCGCCGCGAGCAGTTCCGCTACTTCTTCGACGACTTCGCCTGCGTGGGCGGACCATTCGGCGACGAGCACGCGCGCCGCTTCCGGTGTTCCGCAGGCTTCGGCGAGATCGTCGGCGATTGCCGCGCGCCATTGCTCGTCCGTCTGGGCCCCGGTGATCGCGGGGTTCAGGCGGTCGGGCGCGAACGCCGTCTTGGCCAGCGTCCCCGGCGGCAGGCCGTTCGCGCGGTCCAGGCCGGACATGATTTCCGGGTCCCACCAGCGCAGAACCCCGTCGAGGTCACAGAGGATCGCATCGAACGACATGCCGACCATGATCACACAAACGCCCGCGTGAACCGACGATTCACAGTGGCAGGCCCGCCTCCAGGTGCGCCAGGCTCTGATCCAGTGCCTCCAGCGCGTTCAGGTCCGGGTTTTCCGCCCAGCGCAGCCACACCTCCAGCAGCACTCCGAACACCGCTCCGGTGAAGCTGCGAACCTCGGCGTCTTCGGGGGCGTGACCGGCCCGTTCCGCTACCAGCTCGGCGAGCACGTGCTGGGTCTGCTTGATGTTGCCCAGGCTCGCCGCCCAGAGTTCCGGGACGGTGAGCACGAGTTCCTGAAGTTGCCGCCGCTGCGCGACTTCTTCGCCGGACAGCCCCGCGAAGGCCGTTCGGATCGCCTCCCGGACGGCCCGCAAAGGACTCAGCTCCGCGGGTTGGGCGCGGAACGCCTCGACCACCTCCGGGGCGTAGCCGTCGGAGACGACGAGCTTCTCCTTCGTCGGGAAGTAGCGGAAAACCGTGCTGGGCGACACCTCCGCGGCCTCGGCGATCTGCTCGACGGTGGTCGACTCGTAGCCCTGGGTCGCGAACAACCGCAGCGCCTGCCGCCGGATCTCGGAGCGGGTCTTGGCCTTCTTCTTCGCCCGCAGCCCGCTGGCCGGGCTCGGTTCAGGGCTTGCCGTCATGGCTCAATTCTCCGTGCTGCGCCGACTCGAACGGGATCACGGTGCGGAACTTGCCGCCCCGGCTCTGCCGCGGCGGCTCCGCGGCCCGTTGCAGGTCGACGTCTCCCAAGCCCCGGTCGGCGAGGGCGCGGGCCAACCCGTCGAGCACGGTGCGCCACACCTGCTCGGCATCGACCCCGGTGGCGCAGGTCAGCCTGATCCGCAGCGCCATCGGCGCGGGCTGCTCGGCCTGGAACAGGCCGACCCCGGGCACCCGGTCGATCAGGGTGTTCAGCACCATCGACGGGATCTCGACCGTTCCCCCGCCCGGCGCGAGGAAGGCGAGCCGGTTGGCGACGCGACCGCGCACCTGGAACGCGGGCTGCGGGTTGCCGCACGGGCAGGCGTCCGGCCGCTGCAGGACGCTGTCGCCGAGGTCGTAGCGCAGGATCGGCTGAATCCGGTTGGCCAGGTTGCTCACCAGCACGGTGTGCGAGAGCTCCCCGGGCGCAACCGGCCGGTGGTCCGCGTCGACGGGTTCGAGCACCGCCCAATCGCTGTTGGCGTGGTACCAACCGTGCGCGCAGCCGTCGGTCAGGAAGGGGCATTCGGTGGCCCCGTAGGTGTCGCGGATGTCGGCGCCGAAGGCCGCGGCCATCCGCTCGCGTTCTGCTGGCGTGATCGCCTCGCCGGCCGTCTCCACCAGCAACGGATCGATGCGCAGGCCGCCGTTCTGCTGCTCGCGGGCCAGCAGGGAAAGCACGCTGGCGTAGCCGAGGACGATCGCGGGCCGGAAGCGGTTGAGCCCGGCCACCAGCTCCTCCATCGACGCGTGCGCGGAGAACACCCGCACGATGCGGCGGGTGACCGGGTTGGCGAACAGCCGCTCGGACCCGGCCGCCACCAGGAAGTGGCCACCGGTGGCGACGACCAGCGCCATCCGGCCACCGCGCGCCACCGCCTTCGCCAGCCCGGCCGCGCCCAGCCAGGCACCGCGCATCCGCGAGGCCAGCGCGACGTTGACGGTCAGCGCCCGCTCGTCGACCACGAAAATGCCCGGTGCGCCGGTCGTCCCCGATGTCGTGATCAGCGTGTACCGCCCGGCGAAGGGCCGTCCGGCCGATTCGGGGTCGGCCACGAACTCCTGCGCCGCCGCCCACGTCACCGCGCGGTCGGTGACCCAGTCGTCGAACTCCGCCATCAGCGACTTCTTGCCGGTCACCGGCAGCAGCGCCGGGTCGGTGACCCGATCCGGCAAACCGCGGTAGAGCCGCCGGTAGAAGGGCGAATTCGCCCTGGCGAAGGCGACCTGCTCGGCCAACCGGGCCCGCCCGCGCTCGGCCATCGCCTCCGGGCCGAGCCGGCGCAGCCGGTTCGCCTCCCGCAGCCGCCCCAACATGCTCTCGCGCACAGCCGCTCCCTCCCGAGAATGTTGACAGTCTACTCCCATTTGAAAGTCGACTGTCAAATTCTCGTGGGAGCGGGGCAACGACGAGGGGCGCCTCCGGCGGACCGGAGGTGCCTCTGGACAGGCTTCGCGCTAGCGGACTTCGAGGACCGGGATTCGGCAGCGGACGTTCTCGCCCTTCACCGACTCCCACTCGTCCGCTTCTCGGAGGCGGATCCGGCCCTCCGTGGCCAGGCCGTTGATGTGCTCGCCCACCTTCCGGGACTCCCAGACGTGCGCCACCGTCGCCACCACCAGGCCGCCCGGGCGGACCACCCGGACCAGTTCGTCGAGGACCTCCGGGCCGACGTGACCGTCGGTGATCGTGCCGACGCAGATCGCCGCGCCGTAGGTGTTGTCGGCGATGTCCAGGCGTCGCGTCAGGTCGGCTTTGGCCAGGTTGCGGTAGACGCCGCGGGCCCGGGCCTGGTCGAGCATGCCCTGGGACAGGTCGACTCCGTCGATCACCGCGACCGAGCGCTTCGCCAGCGCCGCGCCGACCAGGCCGGTGCCGCAGCCCGCGTCCAGCACCGGCCCCGGGTCGCCGGCCAGGTCCACCAGGCGGTTCGCGGCGTTCGCGGGCGCCACGTAGTCCATGCCCTGGACCATGTCCGCGTCGTACTCCGCCGCCCACTCGTCGTAGACCGTTTCGGCTTCTTCCTTGCTCTTGAGGTCGTACGCGCGCTGCAGCTTCGGACTGCGCCCAGTCATCATCGACTCCCTTCGCTCGGACTCACCCACCCTTCCACGATCCGATTCCGAGAAATACGACGGAGATCACAGCGCCGCGTCGGGATCGGCGCAGCGCACAGCGTTGTTCTCGATCGCCGCCGGATCTCCTTTCACAGCACGCGCTGCAGGAAGTCCCTGGTCCTGGGCTGCCGGGGATCGTCCAGGACCTTGCTCGGCGGCCCGGTTTCCAGCACCTCGCCGTTGTCCAGGAACACGACGGTGTCCGCGACCTCCCGGGCGAAGCCGATCTCGTGGGTCACCACGACCATCGTCTGGCCCGCCTCGGCCAGGTCACGCATCACCGCCAGCACCTCCCCCACCAGCTCCGGATCCAGGGCGCTGGTCGGCTCGTCGAACAGCAGGAGCGTCGGTTCCATCGCCAGCGCGCGGGCGATGGCGATTCGCTGCTGCTGGCCGCCGGAGAGCTGTCGCGGATAGGCGTCCTCGCGATCCGCCAGGCCGACGCGGCGGAGCTTCTCCCTCGCCCTGATCAACGCGTCCTTTTTGGACAAACCGAGCACGCCGACCGGCGCCTCGATCAGGTTCTCCAGGACCGTCAGGTGCCCGAACAGGTTGAAGCCCTGGAACACCATGCCGATCCCGGCGCGCTGGCGGGCGATCGCGCGGTCGCCGAGCTCGTGCAGCTTGCCCGCCGACTCGCGGTAGCCGACCAGCACGCCGTCCACCTCGATGCGCCCGGCGTTCACCTTCTCCAGGTGGTTGATGCAGCGCAGCAGCGTGCTCTTGCCCGAGCCGGACGGGCCGATCACGCAGGTCACCTCGCCTTGCCGCACCGCCAGATCCACGCCGCGCAACACCGGCGTGGAGCCGAAGCTCTTGTGCAGACCGGTAATCCGGAGCATCACCGGGCTCCCTTCAGCACGGCGCGGAACCGCTGCAGCGGCGTCGGCGGCAGCTCCCGGTGGGCACCGCGGGCGTAGTGGCGTTCGACGTAGTACTGGCCCGCCGTCAGGATCGACGTGATCGCGAGGTACCAGACGGTCGCCACCAGCAGCAGCGGGATCACCAGGTAGTTCCGGTTGTAGATCAGCTGCACCGAGTACAGCAGGTCGTGCACCGCGATGACGCTGACGATCGAGGTGCCCTTCAACGTGCCGATGAGCATGTTGCCCGACGGCGGGATGATCGCGCGCATCGCCTGCGGGAGCACGATCCGGCGCAGCACGCGCATCCTGGTCATGCCAAGTGCCTGCGCGGCCTCGGTCTGGCCCGCGTCGACCGACAGGATGCCGGCGCGCACCACTTCCCCGGCGAATGCGGCCTCGTGCAGCACCAGGCCGATCACCGCCGTCGTGGTGCCGCCGAGCAGGTTCACGGTGTCCACTGTGAACAACGGCCCGATGCTCAGCGTCGGGTACAGCGCGCCGATGTTGAACCAGAACAGCAGTTGGACCAGCAGCGGGATGGATCGGAACAGCCAGGTGTAGGTCCAGCTCAGCCAGTTCAGCACGGGATTTCCGGACAACCGCATGACGGCCAGCACGGCACCCAGCGCGAAGCCGAGGACCATGGTGACGGCGGTCAGCCACAGCGTGAGCCAAAGGCCGTTCAGCACGGCCGGGAGCGCGAAGTAGGCGGCGACGACGGGCCACTGGAAGTTCGGGTTCGTGGCCATCGAATGCACCACGAGCGCGAACACGACCAGCGCCGCGACGGCGGCGATCCACCTGGCGGGATGCCGCGCGGGCACCACGGGCGGCGGGTCGACTATGGCGGGCTCGGCGTCCGGCACCGCCTGCAGATGCGTTGATCGGGTCATCGGGACTTTCCTGTCGTGCGGCGATTTCGGCGAAAATCAGCACGTCGATTTCCGATGAAATCGCGCTGCTTGGACGAAGGAGAGAAACGCCTCGCAGGAAACGGCCGCCGAACGACGTCGGCGCGGGGTCCACCACCGCCTGACACGCTAGCCGCCCCGGCCGCGGCGTCAAGGCCGTCCCAAAGGTTGATCGTCGTTGACACCCACCGGGCCTCCGGCGATTCTCGTTGTGTGACCAGGCAACTGCGTTTGGTGAAACGCGCCCACATCGACCTCGCCCTGGTGTGGTCGGCCGCTTGTCGCGGCTGACGCCATTCCTCCTTCGCGCCGTCAGCCGCTGCAGCTGACCACCTCGCACGGGCCGTCCACCACCACCGCGCCCGTTCGCTTCCCGTTGAAGGGTTCACACCGAATGCTGCCCCGTTTCAGAACGATCGTCGTGATGCTGGCCGCGGCCGGGTTGCTCGCCGGATGCGCGCCCGGCGCGATCCCGACCGAAGCCGCGCCCGGCCTGGACGCGACCGCCGACGTGATCTCCGCAGTTCCCAAGGACGAAGCGATCGCGGCGCTGCTGCCACCGGACGTCAGGCAGGCCGGGGTGCTGAACTTCGGCAGCTCGCTCGACGGCAGCCCGCCCGGAGCGTTCTACCTGCCCGACAACCGCACCGCGGTCGGCGTGGACATCGACGTCGCCGAGGCCGTGGCCCGCGTGCTCGGCGTGCGCATCGACCGGCAGGACGCCGCCTTCGACACGATCCTGCCCGCGCTGGGCAGCGGCAAGTTCCAGGTCGGCACCGGCAACTTCGGGGTCACCGAGGAACGCAAGAAGACCGTCGACTTCGTGACGTACCTGAACGACGGCCAGGGTCTCGCGGTCCGCCAGGACAGCGATCTCGCCCCGGTCACCGACGTCACGCAGCTGTGCGGGCGGACCATCGGCACCGGCGCGGGCACGACGTTCGAAACGACGCTCAACGCCCACCAGCACCGCTGCGGCGAGCTGGGCCGGCCGGCCTACCAGGTGCTGGTCTTCAAGGAGATGAGCGCGCAGTACTCCGCCTTGCAGCAGGGCAAGGTCGACGTGCTGATGAGCACGATCAACGGCCTGCGCTACACCGTCAGCCAGCAGCCGAACCTGCGATTCCTCAACGAGTTCCGGCGCCTGAACGTCGGATTCGCGCTGGAGAAGGGCTCGCCGCTGGCGCCCGCGTTGCAGGCGGCGGTGAACAAGCTGATCGAGGACGGCACCTACGAGCGGATCGTGCGCAAGTGGGGCGTCGAGGCCTCGGCGATCGGCACCTCCGAGACCAACCCGCCGGAACTGCACTGAGCCGGTGACGCGATGAAAAGGGCGCTGTTAGACCGTGGAGGCCGTTGAGTCCGCAATGGACAAGGGCATCAGCGCCGCGCCCGGACGATCCACGCGGTCAGTCCCGGACGACGATCCGGGTGCCGCTCTCGGCCGGTGCGGCCACGTGGCCGCACCGGCTTCTACAGCCGTTGCAGTCCGGCAAGCACGTCGGCGAGTAGCTTCCACGTAACCCTCGGGTGACTGCACGCGACGCGTTTCGCTGCGGCGCGCTCGGCGTCGAGTGCTTTCTCGTCGGCGAGCGTCGGCGGGTCGATGTCGGCGATCTCCGGGAGGGTAGAACGGCTGGCAGTCGGCGGTTCGGCGGCGAGATCACCAGTCCAGCTCACGGTGTACCCGGCCGCGATGATGCCCGTGCGGCGGTGCTTTGCCGCTGCCATGCCTACGAAATCTCCTCGAACGCGATCTCGATGCACTCCGAGCACATCGGCCATCCGTCCGGCGGGCGCTCGTCCGGCCCCCATCCGATCTCTCCGCAGAGCCCCGAGACGACCGTCCCGCCCCCGTACGGCTTGGTCGACTCGTTGGGCTTCGCCCAGTGGACGACGCGCTCGCGCCAGGACGGCGCGTACAGCAGCATCACGCCCGACGACTCGACGATGACGTCCGCCGGGGACGCAGCCAGAAGCTCCCGGCTCGACGGCGCGCTTTCGAGCTCGGCGCGTGCGACCGGCGGCGCTTCGCTGGTGAGCGCAGCGAACATGAGGCACGTCGGGCACGGGTTGCCCGTGAACGGCTCGACGATCTCGGCTTCGTCCGGCGCGAGCCGGTCGCCGCACGGCGACACCCACACGAGGTGATCGACGCGGTAGGCGTGCACTTCCGGCGGCCGATCCGGCGGCGCGTACTCCGGGCGTAGCCGCGCCAGGATCACCGCCGCTGAACGCTGGCCGTTCACGCGGCACGCCCCGGAAAACGACGGCGGAGCCGTTCCTCCCGACGCCGCGCCTCCGCCTTCAGCGCCTGCTTCTCCCGGTGTCCCGGCAGCCACCACACGATGAAAAGCGGAACGAAGATCACCGACCAGGCCAGCAGCCCGAGCAACATCGCCAGTGCCTCATGCATGGCGACAAGATCTCCTGGCCCGACACGGCCGATAGGTACGTTTTGTACCCCTACCCGATCAGCGGACCCCGATCCGCTGCGCCAACGACCGCACGGCCGCCAACTCGCCACCTGGCGGACCGTCAAGAAGCGAATGCGTCAACTCGCGTGCCCAGCCGTTGAACCGGGCTGTTTCCGGCGCAGTCCGCTCCGCCCGGTCCAGCATCCCTAACACCGCTGCCTGATCGCCCTGCAAGGCGTGAACACGGGCGACCTCGATCAGGTGCCGAGCCCGGCGTGGCACCGACGCGATTTCGGCCGAATCGAAGTTCGCCGCCTGCATAGCCTCGCCACTACGCCGCAGCTCCACTCCCAACGTGACTGCGTTCGCCTTCATGACCGGCAGACCGAAGCTCGATTGCACGTGCCGATAACCGGGTCCGAGCTTCCGGGCGATTCCATAGGCCGACTCCCAGTATCGCCAGGCTTCGCCGTGCCTGCCCCGACGGGCATAGGTCAATGCATTCTCGGCCCGAAGCGCGCCGACCATGCCGCGCCAGTCGTCCGGGGCCGACTCCAGATATGGCTCTAGCTGGGCCGCGCCGTCGTGGGCGACGCTGATCGCCTCTTCCCAGCGCCCCGATTCCCGCAGCGCCTGCACCAGCGCCCACGCCCCGGCAGCCATCGCGTACGGGTCGTCGGCTTCTTGCCCTTCGGTGACGGCCCGGTCGGCGACCAGCCACACCAGTTCCGGCGCGGGCTGGAACGCGACGTAGAAGTCGGCGAGCTGGTAAACGCCCGCCAGAATGCGCCGCGCATCCCGTCGTTCCTCACCCCGCCGTGCCCGGACAGCACGCTGCCCGTCCCGGATCAGGTCGGGCAACAGTGCCCCGAGCTGTGTCCGGTGGTCCGGCGAACTGTGCCGCACCTTCCACGCCGACACCAGCCGTTCCGCCAGGTGCGCCAGGTCCACCGGCCGCGTGTCCGGCGTGAGCCGGTACTCGGTCAACGCGGCTTGCACGTCGTAGAGCGCCTGGTGAGCAGCGCCAGGCGCGAACCGGGACACCGACACCGCTTCATCGTTCCCAGTGAGCTCGGCGAGGTCTCGAACGTCGAGTACGTGGGCAAGCTTGGTAAGCATCTGGAGCTTCGGCGTCTGCAAGCGCCCGGTCTCGACCGCCTTAACCCACTCGGCCGACCGGTCGACGAGACCGCCCAGCACACTGCGGCTCATCCCGGCGCGTTCCCGCGCCTGACGGATACGAGCACCAACAGACGGACCGTTCGAGGACACGATCACATCACCTCTTCGCGGAAGAACCTCTTCGCGAAACCCCCAGCCCGTCGACCGGGGGCATACCTCCACGAAGAGGTACCGCCGAGCATAGCGAGATCCCGATCAGGTGACGAGGAGTCGGGCGGCGCCCTTCTGCCTCGTGTCGTTAGGCCGTGCGGCCGAGGACCGTGGAGTGCGGGACGCCGTCGAGGGCCTTGGTGAACTGCTCGACGACGTCGGCCAGCGGTTCGGCGCTGTCCGGGTGGACGCTGAGCTGGTCGTCCACCACCGAGATGTGCTTGTCCAGCAAGAAGAAGCTCTGCACCGCGTGACGGGCGCCCAGCGAGTGCACCACCGGGCGCAGCGCGTAGTCGATGGCCAGGACGTGGGCGACGGTGCCGCCGGTCGCCAGCGGCAGCACCGCCTTGCCGGCGAAGCCGAACTGCGGCAGCAGGTCCAGGAAGGCCTTCAGCAGGCCGGAATACGCCGCCTTGTAGGTCGGGGTGGCCAGCACGACGCCGTCGGCCTCGGCGACCTTGCCGATGGCTTCGGCGATCGCCGGGGCGCGGGTGTCGGCGCCGAGCAGCGCATCCGCGGGCAGGGTGCGGACGCGCAGGTGGTCGGCGCTGCGGCCGGACGCCGCGATGCGCTGGGCGATGTGCTCGCCAATCCGTTCGGTCTTCGAGGTGCGCGACGGGCTGCCGGAAATTACGAGGACGCTGGACACACGTGCTCCCTGAGTCCGAGATTTCAGTCCGCTGTGGACTGCCTGCTGATCCGGATCTCCGCCGGATGGCGGAGGCCGGGCTGGCGGAACGCTAGGAACGACACGCTTGGGCCGACACGCGGCGGAAATCCACGTGCCGCCGCTTCGTGAGCACCGGGAACATCACGAATCAATCGCAACAGAGCACCACCGGCATGTCAATGCGGGTATCCGCGCGTCCCACCAGCCGGACGCGCCCGCCGATCGAGCATCGCGACGACGATGCTGGAGGCCGATCCGGTCGCCAGGTGGCGCTCGACGCGCAGCCCGGCCCGCGCGAGCAGCGCACCGTACTCCGCGGCGTTGCGTTCCCGGCCGTGCGTCAGCGCGGCCATCACCAGGTCCAGCCGCTTGCCGAGATGCGGTTCGTCGTTGTCCGGCAACACCTTCTCGACCACGAGTAGCCGGCTGCCCGCGTCCATCGCCTGCGCGCAGGTGCGCAGGATGCGCACGCAGGTGTCGTCGTCCCAGTCGTGCAGGATCCTCGACAGCAGGTACAGGTCGACTCCCGCGGGCACGGACTCGAAGAAGTCGCCGCTGCGGACCTCGCACCGCCGCGACATCCCGGCGGCCGCGACGTGCTTCCGCGCATGATCGGAAACGTCCGCGACGTCGAAGAGAACACCGCGCGGACGCGGGTGGCGGCGGAGGATCTCCAGCAGCAGCGCGCCGATTCCGCCGCCGACGTCGACGATGCGTTCGGCCCCGGAGAAGTCGTACGCCTGGGCGACCGCGGCGGGTTCGTCGCCGTGCGTGGCGATCATCATCCGGTTGAACAGCCGCGCCTCGTCCGGCCGCCGGGCCATGATCTCGAAGAACGGGAGTCCTTCGGCTATCTCCGGCCCGGTCCGGCCGCTCTCGACACGCTCCGGCAACGCTCGCAGCGCCTTCGAGAACAACTCGCCCTGCATCATCAGGACCATCTCGGCGGTGCCGGACGGGTGCCCGGCCAGCAGCGTCCGGCCGCTGCCGGTCAGCGCATACCGTTGCCGCGGACCGGTTTCCGCGCCCGGCTCGGTGCGCAGCAGGCCGGTGGTGGCGACGGAGCGCAACACCTGGTGCAGCGGCACCGGCTGCACCCGCAGCTTTCCCGCGAGGTCGGCGCAGGACATCGGGCCGCCGGCGAGCAGATCGGGAATGCCGAGCCTGGTGACGACGTACATCGCCCTGGCCAGGAACGCGGCGTGCATCGTGTCCAGCACGATCGGTGGAGTGCGCATCGTGTTCTCCCGGTGATCAGGCGCCGAGCACTTCGCACAGCGCGGCGAACTTCGCCTCGGTCTCCCGCAGTTCCACGTCCGGATCGGATTCGGCGATCAGCCCGCACCCGGCGAACAGCCGCGCCCGCGGGCCCGTCAGCTGGGCGCACCGCAGCGCGATGCCCAGCTCGCCGCTACCCGTCGCGTCGATCCAGCCGACCGGGCCGGCGTAGCGGCCCCGGTCCAGGCCTTCCAGCTCGTTGATCACCCGGTCGGCGGCGGCGCGCGGGGTGCCGCCGACGGCCGCCGTGGGGTGCACCGCGGCGGCGAGTGCGAACAGGTCGAGGTCGCCCTTGAGCTCGCCCGCGACATCGGTGGCCAGGTGCGCGATGTCGCGCAACCGCAGTTCGAAGGGCCCGTCGGTCCGCAGCGTGGTGCAGTTCGGCGCGATCGCGCCGACCAGCGACGCGACGGCGTACGCGTGCTCGCTGAGATGCGTCCGTGAACGCGCGAGTTGCACGCCGTCGTCCCAGCTGGTGCCCGCCAGCACCCGGGCGGTGAGCCTGTTCCCGTCGCGGCGCAACAGCATTTCGGGCGTCGCGCCGACCAGCCCGGCGACGGCGAAGGTCCAGCAATCCGGGTGCCGCGCCGCGAGTTCCCGGACCAGGTGGCGCGGGTCGATCGGCTCGGCCGCCTCGGCGACCAGGTCCCGCGCGAGCACCACCTTCTCGAACTCGCCGCGACGTATCCGGCGCACCGCTTCGGCCGCGGCGTCCCGCCACCGCGCGCTCGGCAGATCTCCGTCCCGCCACCGCACCGGCCCGGGCCCGGTGACCGGCGCGGCCGGGATGCGCGGGTCGGGGCCGATCGTGGTGATCCAGCTCCGGCCCGCCCGGCGGCCCACCAGCACGCGCGGCACGATCAGCACCGACCGGCCGTTCCCGGCGTAGGAGAAGCTGACGAACGCGGCCACCCTCGGGTCGCCGCCGATGCGCTCGACGAAGCGCGCCCAGGCCTCGGCGGCCTGCCCGAAGCGGTCGGGGCCGCTGATCTCGAACCGGGCGGCCTCGCCCCAACCGACCAGCCCGTCACCGCCGCGCAGCCAGGACAGCACGCCGTGCCTGGTCGGCACCAGCTCGCACAGCTCGACCTCGGCGTCGAGGTCGCGGATGCTGACGATCTCCCGTTCCGGCACCGTCGTCGTCATGTTCGGACCTCCGGTTCAGATCATTTCGGTGATGTTGGGCGTCACGCCCAGCAGCGCGCGGCCGAACAGCTCGCCGTTGCTCGCCGGGCTGGCGACCGCGTGCCGCACGGCCACCTGGATGTCCCGCAGGTAGCCCTGCAGCGGGTGCGAGTCGGCCAGCGCGGAGGCGCCCGAGGCCGACACGAGCCCGTCCACCGCCTCGCGGCACAGCCGCGCGGCATGACCGGTGTGCAGGCGGATGCGGGCCCTGGCGAGCTGGTCGGGATGCGTTCCGGCGGCGGCGTGCCCGTCCACGACGGCCGCCGAGTCGTGGCCGATCAGCCGGACGACGTCGATCTTCATCGCGGCATCGGCGACGGCCAGCTGGAAGGCGGTGGAATCGCTCTGCCGCTCGTAGTCGGTGAACGAGATGCCCTTCTCACCCGCCTGCTCGACGACGTGTTCCAGCACCGCCTCGGCGATCCCGAGGCACGGGGCGATCAGGTAGGCCGCCAGGGTGGGCATCATGGCCGCCCGGTAGCGGGGCACGTCGGGCCGGTTCCCGGTGCGCTCGCCGCGGACGGCCGGTCCCAGCTCCAGCACCCGGTGCGCCGGGACGAACACGTCCTCGCCCACCAGCAGGTTGCTGCCCGTCGCCCGCATGCCCAGGGTGAACCAGGTGTCTTCGACGGTCAGGTCGCGCATCGGGACCAGCGCGAGGCCGACCCCGGATCGCCCGTCGAGAAAGGGAAATCCCAGCATCGCCCACTGCGAGTGCAGGCAGCCCGACGCCGGCGCCCACCGGCCGCTGAGCCGCCAGCCGCCGTCGACGGCGCGGGCGGTCGAGCGCGGCGTGAGCACCGTGCACACCCGCACGTCCGGGCCTGCGGCGTAGATCTCGTCCTGCGCGGCGCCGGGGAACAAGCCGGTGATCCAGGCTCCGGACCCGAGGATCATCACGGTCCAGGCCGCCGCCGGATCCGCCTTCGCGACCTCGCTGGTCGCGTCGATGGCGGTGCGCAGGTCGGATTCCCCACCGCCGTACCGGCGCGGCGCCAGGGCGCGGAACAGCCCGGCGCCGGCCAGCGCTTCGACCGTCTCGTCCGGCAGCCTGCGCAGCCGGTCTCCGATCGCCCGGTTGCGGGCGAGGATCGGTCGGAGGTCCGCGGCACGCCGCACGAGATCGGTCACAGCAAGCTCCTGCACGCAATCGAAGGGATGTTGCCGAATCTGCTCAGCGCTGCGGTACCGGGGCGCGTGCGCCGGTCTCGATCGCCCGGCGCAACCGGTCGTGCAGGGCGCGCCGGTCCGCCCGGTTCACCGGAACCTCGACCACGCGCAATCCGCCGCCGGTCCGGAGCACCTCCGGGAGCTGGTCGAGATCCGCAACCGTCGTGTGCGGCACCCCGGCGGCGTTGCACAGCTGCGCGAGATCCGCCCGGACCGGGGTGGCGAAGATGCGCTCGAAGGACGCCGCGTGTTCCGGCGCTCCCTGTTCCAGCAGCGAGAAGATGCTCCCGCCCGAGTCGGCGGCGACGACCAGCGTCAGCGCGGGGCGGGGCTCGTCGGGGCCGAGCAGCAGGCCGTTGGAGTCGTGCAGGAAGGTCAGATCGCCGAGCAGGGCGTAGCTCGGGCCGTCGTGCGTCAGCGCCGCACCGATCGCGGTGGAGACCACCCCGTCGATCCCGGCGACACCGCGGTTGGCCAGCACCGCCACGTCGGCCCGCGGCCGGGCGGCGAGCGCGATGTCCCGAATCGGGCTGGACGGACCGGCGAAAAGCATCGAGCCCGCCGGAACACCTGCCGCCACCGCTCCCGCCAGCCCCGGCCCGGTCACTCCGCGCTCCGCGGCGAGGGCCTCATCCAGCGCCGCCCCCGCAGCACGATCCGCTCGCCGCCAGGCGTCGCCGAAGGCCGCCGGAGGCGCCCACGCCGCGGGAATTCCGCCCACTCCGTGCACGGTTCCCGCCACATCGGTCCACATCGGACGATTACGTCCGCAGGACGTCGCCGCCGGGACGGCGAACACGTCGACGCGGTCGTCGGCCAGCAGGCGCTGCACGCAGCGGTGCAGGGTCGGCCGTCCCAGCACCAGGACCTGCTCGGGCATCAGCTCCGGCGCGGCACCGGACAGGGCCGCGGGCAGCAACCACGGCGCGGTGCGCAACGAGCGTTGCCACAGCGCCGATCCGGGCTCGGCCAGCACCGGCACGCCGGCCGGGATCCGCCCGGCCCCGCCCTGACCCGCCACCACCAGGGTTCGCGACACCTCGAGCGGCAAGGGGCGCAGCCGTTCGACGACCGGCAGCACGTCGTTCCACGGCGCACCGCCGGCCCGGCCAGTCACCACCTCGCGACCGTCCGGCACCAGCGGTTCCCGGAACGGCACGTTCACCTGCACCGGTCCCGGATCTCCCGTGCGGACGCCGACGGCGATCGCGCATGCCCGATCCACTGCGGACCGCCAGCGGGCGTTCGCGGAACTTCCTTCCGCTACTGGGAATTCGATCGCGGCCCGCACACCGGTGCCGAACAACCGGTGTTGGTCGACGGTCTGCCCGGCCCCGGTGCCGCGGAGTTCGACCGGCCGGTCCGCGGTGATCGCGAGCAGCGGGATCCCGCTGTGCGAGGCCTCCAGCACCGCCGGGTGCAGATTCGCCGCCGCGGTGCCCGAAGTGCACACCACCGGCACCGGGCGTCGCCCGCGCATGGCGAGTCCAACTGCGAGGAATCCGGCGCAGCGCTCATCGATGCGCACGTGCAGCCGCAGGCGCCCCGCCGCGTCGGCGGCGTGCAGCGCGAACGCCAGCGGTGCGTTCCGCGAACCCGGGCACAGCACGGCTTCTCTTGCACCACAACGAATCAGCTCGTCCACCAGCACGGTGGCCTGCGCGGTTGACGGATTCATAGGCGGTCAACTTACGCACGCGGCCGCCACCAGGCGTGAACGATCTGTTACGGAACGCTCACACGCCGATCCGTTACGCGTAGAGGATCAATTAGCGGGGCCGGAACTCCGGCTTCACCTCGCCGCCGCGGTCGCGCTGGTTGACTTCGACTCTCGTCGGCGGATTTCGCCGCGCTGCCAACGCATTCTGCCGACGACAACCGGAAAGTACTCCAGTCGAAGGGAATGCCGTGAGAAACGACAACGGGAACCGGCCGCTCGCCCGGCGCTGCCTGCGGGCCGCCGCGACGCTGGCCGCCACCGGCGCGATGCTGGGCGCCGTCGGCGCCGGAACCGCGTCGGCGCACGAATCCGAGCCGTCCGGCGGCCCCCTCGGCGCCGTTCAGGAATCCGGCGGCGCGCTCCTGCACCACGTGGAGGAGTACCACCTCTCCAAGCCGACCTGGGAGATCGAGAGCCTGCTCACCAGCCCGCAGGAGAACATCCGCGTCCACAAGGCGATGCTCGACGAGATCGTCGACCCGCTCGTCGGCCTGCTGCCCTGACGACATCCGGCGGCCGGGGGGGGCGCGGGGGGGCGGCGCCCCGCCCCGCCGGGGGGGGGGGCGCGGCGCC